>DASPZC010000397.1:0-13386 GCA_035636455.1 Xanthobacteraceae bacterium | reverse complement strand
CACATGTGCCGCTCGAACCGCGAGGCGGCGGCGGTGCTTGCCCGCCACGGCGCGCGGGCGGCGACCGACGTGACCGGCTTCGGCCTCATCGGGCATTTGATCGAGATGACCCGCGCGTCGCAGGTCGACGTCACCCTTGCGCTCGCCCGCATCCCGGTGCTCGACGGCGCACGCGAGACCATCGCGATGGGGGTGTTCTCCTCGCTGCAGCCGCAGAACGTGCGGCTGCGCCGCGCGATCCGCGACCTCGATCAGGCGGCGGCGCATCCCGACTATCCGCTGCTGTTCGATCCGCAGACCGCCGGAGGCCTGCTCGCTGCGGTGCCTGCGGCGCAGGCGGAGATCTGCGTCGCGGATCTCAATCGCGCCGGCTACCGGCAGGCCGCGGTCATCGGCTTCGTTCGGCCGCGCGGCGACCGGCTGGAATCGGTCGAGATCGCCGCGGACGCCGGATCGGACGACATGCTCGGGATAACCGCGACCGACGCGCCAGGGAGAGGCAAACATGCGCACGAACCCGTTCTATGACACCTTGTTGTTCCTCATCGGATCGACCCCCGATCACGAAGCGCTCGGTGTCGTCAAATATCTGTTCGTCGTGCTGTTCCTGGTCCTGCTCGCCGCGACCCTGTGGATCGCGGTGAAGAACTGGCGCGAGGATGAAACCCAGCACACCGGCGTTCACCTGACCACCTGGGCGTGCCGCGTCCTGATCGGCTGCATGTGGTTCCAGGGCTGCCTGTGGAAGCTGCCGCTGCCGCTGTCGGGCGGATTCGAATACTGGGCCGGCGAGATGCAGGAATACGCGGCCTTTGCCTTCCACCGCGCGCTGGTGGAGCACGTCTACCTGCCATACTTGAAGATCATCGATCCGCTGGTGTTCTTCACCGAGCTGTCGTTCGGGATTGCGCTGATGCTCGGCATCGGCGTGCGTTTCTTCGCGCTGCTGGCGGTGGCGTTCTCGCTCCACCTGTGGCTCGGGCTCTATCTGCACGCGTCGGAATGGCCGTGGAACTACCTGTTTCTCGCCATGATCCACGTGCTGTTCGTCGCCTACGCGGCCGGGCGCAGCCTCGGCGGCGACGCGCTCCTGCGCCGGCACGCGCAGACCGGCCTGATCGGACGGCTGGTAACGGCAGCCGGGTGACGGAGGTCGGAGGTCAGAGATCAGAGATCAGAGATCAGAGATCAGAGATCAGAGATCAGAGGTCGAGGGTTGTTCGTTTCTGACATCCGATCTCTGACATCCGACATCTGAATCATGCGTCGGCTATCTCATCATAGCCGCGCCCGTGAAACTCGATGAAGCAGAGGCCGTGGCCGAACGGGTCGGCCATGTGGGCGATGCGGCCCCACTTGTGGCTCTCGATCTCGCCCTCGATGGTGGCGCCGGCCTCGACGGCGCGGCGGACGGCCGCATCGATCGCCGGGACGACGAAGTCGAGATGCACCGGCGTCCAGTGGCGGCGATAGTGCCGCACCTCCTCGGTCGCCGGCGACGCGCGCGTGCCGGCGGGTTTTGCCAGCAGATAGATGGCCGACGAGGAACCGAGCATTTCCACGCCGAACGCGCCGAACCGCCGACCGACCCGCAGCCCGGCCGCCTGCTGATAAAAGGCGATCGCCCGCGCGAGATCGTCGACGTCGATGTTGACGAGCAAATCCATTTGCTTGTCCGGGGCGCTCACGGCGATCATCCGTCGAATTCCACGATGGTGAGGCCGGCGTTGTAGTCGGTGCTGTAGATCAGCCCCGCGGCGTCGACGAACACGTCGGCGGATTGGATGACGCGGGCGCGGTTGGGGCGCCGATCCATCAGGCGCGCCGGCGCGGGCGGCACCAGGGCGCCGACTTCGGCCGGCCGATACTGATCGCGAATGTCGAATACGCGCACGCCGGCGTTCTGGTAGGTGGCGAAGATCAATTCGGAGCTGACGAAGCTGCCGGGGCGGTTCTCATGGATATTGTGCGGCCCGAAATGGCCGCCCTTGCGCACGTAGTCGGACTCGGCGGGCGTCGGAAACGTGGAGATGCTCACCGGATTGTCGGGCCGGCGATTGTCGAAAACCCAGATCAGTTTCAGCCCGTCCTCCTGATGATCGAGCACCGCTTCGTCGAGCACCACCAGCAGGTCGCGGTCCGGCAGCGGCAGGCAATTGTGCGTGCCGCCGCCGTACGGCGGCGACCAGTTGCGGTGCACGATCGGCTTCGGGTGCGCGCGGTCCGCGACGTCGAGCACGACCATCCCGGCGTCGCGCCAAGCCGCATAGGCGGTGTCGCCGTGGACGATGGCGTGATGCAGGCCGTAGCGGCTCGATGCCGGCCACGCCGGCGTCTCGCCGCCGCGCTGGTTCATGCCGGGCAGCCAATAGCGCCCCGCCTCGCGCGGATTTTGCGGATCGGCGAGGTCGACGGTCATGAAGATGTAGTCGGTGAAGCCGTCGAGCAGCGCCGACACGTAGGCCCAGCGCCCGCCGACGTACCAGATGCGATGGATGCCGCCGCCCGCGACCGGCATGAAGCCGATGGAGCGCGGCGCGGCCGGCTCGGCAATGTCGTAGACCGCAAGGCCCGCGGTCCAGTCGCGCGCGGCGCCGCCGCCTTGCGCGGTACCGACCACCTTGCCGAACTGGCCGCGGTAATAGGCGCGCTCGTCGGCGAACTCGGCCGCCGCAAACATGTCCTTGGCGTTGATCACCAGCAGCAGGTCGTCGTGGGTCTGCAGATGGATGTTCCACGTGCCGGGCGGAGCGGCAACGTAGTTCGCCGCGCGCGGGTCCTTCGCGTCGCGCACGTCGATGACGCTGAAGCCCCTGGAGAACATGTGCCCGACATAGGCGTGGCCGCGATGCACCATGATCTGCACGCCGTCCGGGCGGCCGCCCTGGTCGCAATGGCCGACGATGCGCATGTTGCGCGCGTAGTCGGGCGTGGGCAGCTCGTGCGTCATGAGGCCGCCAAGAAATTCGGCACGGCGATCCAGTCCATCATGGCACGATAGTCCTGCAGCAGCTTCCACATCCGGCGGTCCTCGTCGGTCTTGAGATCGACGCCGAGATGGGTGCCGAGCTTGCGGCCATGCAGCACGATGCGCTCGCCGACCGGCTGGCGCACGGCATTGTAAAGGGCGAGCGCCGCGTCGATGTCGTCGCGGTCGCGCAACGCCGCGGCGAGCGCCTGCGCGTCGCCGCCGGCCTTGGCAACGCCGAACCCCATGTGCGGGCGGGCGGAGGAGGCGGCATCGCCCACCAGCGCCACGCGGCCGAACACGATTTCGGGCGCGGAGAAATCGTAGATCGGCGTGAAGAACGGCCGTGCGATGTTGCGCAGGCTATCGAGAAACGCGGCCGGCATGATGTCCTGCGCCTCGGCGCGCATCTGCGCGATCAAATCATCGCGGATCAGCGGCGGCGGCACCGAGTAGGCGTGCTGGTACCCGGTCGCGTCGACGCACATCTCCTTGAGCTTTTGCGCGTCGCCGACCCGATACCAGATGAAATTGTAGCGGCGGCGGCCGGGCCGCAGATCGTTGTCGAGCCCGGCGATCGGATAGCCGATCACCTGCTGGCGCGCGGGCAGGAAGAAGACGAAATAGGGGAAGATGTTTTCGCGCGTCGCCGGCGCGAGGTCGGCCTCGTTGGGCGCGCCGCGCCAGATGTAATAGCCGGCATAGATCGGCTGCACCTGCGGGGCGACCTCCCCGCGCACCGCCGAGCGGATGCCGTCGCCGCCGACGAGGAGATCGGCGTCCTCGACCTGGCCTTCGGCGAAATGCACGCGCACCCCGCGGCCGTCCTGCTCGAGCCGCGCGAACGTGCGGCCGAGATGATAGTGCGCGGGATCGATGGTCTCGCGCAGCAGGCGCTGCAGCCGGTCCCACGAGGTGAGGATCTGGCGCAGCGGCCGCTCGCCGATGACGCGGCCGGCGCGATCGATAGTGATCCGCTTCTCGACTTCGATGCCCAGCTCGCGCGTGCCGGCGCCGCTGCGCTCGAGCGCGTCGAGCAATTCGGGATGGGTGGTGATGCCGGCGCCGCGGCCGACCAGTTCGACCGGCGAGCGCTCGAACACGTCCGCGTCCCAGCCGATCTGGCGCAGGAACGCCGCGGCGAACAGGCCGGACATCGAGCCGCCGACGATGACGGCACGGCGGTTGCGCGACATCGGCGCGTCCCTATTGCAGCGCGATGTTGGCGGCCCGCGCCAGCGTCACGGCGATGGCGGTCTCCTTCGCGATGCGCGCATCGAAATCGTCCGGCTGCATGATCATCGGCTCGACGCCGAGCTTGCCGAGCTGCCCGCGGGCGGACGGGCTCTCGACCGCCTTGACGATCTCCCGATGCAGCCGGGCGACGATGTCGCGCGGGGTCCGCTTTGGCACGAAGGCGCCGACCCAGAAATCGAAGTCGGAATTGGCGAAGCCCGCCTCCAGGGTCGTGCGCACGTCGGGCAAGGCGGCGGCGCGCTTGGACGTGCTCACCGCCAGGGCCAGGAGCTTGCCCTCGGTGATGAACGGCATCGCTGCCAGGATCGGGCAGAAGTAGAAGTCGACCCGGCCGGCGAGCACCTCGGTCAGCGCCTCGGGCGCGCCCTTGAACGGAACGAGCTGGCCCTCGAAGCCGGCGGCGAGGCGAAAGCGCTCGGCGGTGAGATGGGGCGGCGTGCCGATGCCTGCGGCCGCGTAATTGATCGATCCGGGCTTCGCCTTGGCGGCGGCCACCAGCTGCTCGACCGATTTGATGTTCGCGTCGGGCGAGACGACCAGCACCAGCGGCACGTTGCCGAGCGGCGTGATGCCGGCGAAATCGCGCACCGGGTCGTAGGGCACGTTGGCCTGGATCGCCGGCACCGTCACCAGCGCATTGGAATGCGCCAGGATGGTGTGGCCGTCCGGCTCGGCCTTGGCGACGGCGTTCGACGCGACGGTGGTGCCGCCGCCCGGGCGGTTCTCGACCACGATGGTGCGGCCGATCTGCGCCGACACGTGCTCGAAGATGGTGCGCGGCACGAGGTCGGTCGCGCTGCCTGCCGCATAGGGCACGATCACCCGGAGGTTCCGGGCCGGCCAGGTCTGCGCGCCGGCCGGGGGCGACGCCGTAAGGCCGGCGGCCGCGGCGGCCGCGACGGAGCGCGCGGCGAAATTCAAGACGTCCCGACGATTCATCCGGTTTCTCCGATGGCCCGGTAGGTTAGGCTAATCCGCCCGGCGCGCGACGAAAATATCTTTTCGGCCTGTCGAATGGCGGCCGGCCCGAACGTCATGGGGTCGGCGGGGCACGAGGCCCGGCCATGACCGAAGGAGATCGAGATGAAGTACCTGTTGCTGATCTACGGGGACGAAGCGGGGATGCTCAACGCCAGCAAGGAGGCGAACGGACAGATGCTGGCGGCCTATCGCGCCTATTCGGAAGCGATGACGAAGGCAGGCGCTTTCGTGGGCGGGCATCGCCTGCAGCCGAGTTCGGCGGCCACGACCGTGCGGGTCGCCAACGGCAAGACCAACGTGCTCGACGGACCCTACGCCGAGACCAAGGAGCAGCTCGGCGGCTACTACCTGATCGAGGCGTCCGATCTCGACGCCGCGCTGTCGTGGGCGTCGCGTTGCCCGGGGGCCGCGCACGGCACGGTCGAGGTGCGCCCGATCTGGACGATGTAATGCTGGCCGTGACGAAAGCGGGCGACGAGCGCATCCATGCGACCGCCGAAGCGGCGGCGCGCCGCAGCTACGGCAAGCTCGTCGCCTTTCTCGCCGCGCGCACGGGCGACGTCGCGGGCGCGGAGGACGCTTTGTCCGACGCGTTCGCGGCCGCGCTCGTCGATTGGTCGGCGCGTGGCATCCCGGAAAACCCGGAAGCGTGGCTGGTCGCGGTGGCACGGCGCAGGATGATCGACGCCGCGCGGCGGCGGCGCACCGGGGCGGACGCCGCGGGTCATCTGCAACTGATCGCCGAGGAGCTGGCGAGCGAGACGCCCGTGCCCGACGATCGCCTGCTGCTCATGTTCGCGTGCGCCCATCCGGCGATCGATCCCGGCATCCGCGCGCCGCTGATCCTGCAGACCGTGCTCGGCTTCGACGCCGCCGCCATCGCCTCGGCGTTCCTGGTCTCGCCCGCCGCCATGGGCCAGCGGCTGGTGCGCGCGAAGAGCAAGATCCGCGAGGCCGGCATCCCGTTCCGCCTGCCCGAGCGGCGCGATCTCGGCGAGCGGCTCGCGGCCGTGCTCGAGGCCACCTATGCGGCGTTCGCCGAAGGCTGGTCCGACCCGGCCGGCACGGAAATCCGCCGCCGCAATCTCGCCGAGGAGGGCATCTGGCTCGGGCGCCTCGTCGCTTCGCTGCTGCCCGACGCGCCGGAGGCGCTCGGGCTGTTGGCGCTTATGCTCTATGCCGAGGCGCGGCGCGGGGCGCGGCGCAACGCGCGCGGCGACTACGTGCCGCTGGCGGAGCAGGACCCGGCCTTGTGGGATGCGCCGTTGATCGACGAGGCGGAAGCGCTGCTGCTGCGCGCCGGCGGCATGGGCGCGGTCGGACGCTATCAGCTCGAGGCCGCGGTGCAGTCGGCGCACGTGGTCCGCCGGCGCACCGGGCAGGCCGACTGGACGGCGATCGAGCGGCTCTACGACGCCCTGATGGCGCTGACCGGCTCGCCGGTGGTGGCGATCAACCGGGCGGTCGCCGTCGCCGAGACGCGCGGTCCCGCCGCGGGCCTCGCGGCGCTCGATGCGCTGGCGGACGACGCGCGGCTCGCCGAATATCAGCCCTACTGGGCGGCGCGCGCCGGGCTCTTGGCGCGCAGCGGCGAGGTCGAGCGCGCCGAGCAGGCCTATCAGCGAGCGATCGGCCTCGAAGCGGACCCGGCGGTGCGCCGCTTCCTGCAGCGGCGCCGGATGGAGCTGCGGTGAAGGGGCGGTCCGCAGACTGAAACGGTTACTTGCGCAATGCAGAACGCAGGCGCAGAAGTGGCTCATGGAACTTGAGTACATCGTGCATCAGCTGTCGGACATCTACGAGCCGGCTGACGCGCGCCGTTGGCTCTATGCGCGCCAGAAGCTTTTAGCCGGAGCTACCCCGGCCGCTCTCATTCAGGCTGACCGTACCGACCATCTGCTCGCGGTCATCGATCAACTGCGGGAAGGGGTATTTGTTTGATCGGGCGCCGGTCTGATGCACGACCAGCGCCTGCTCGTTACTGAGAAAAGAGTATCAAACAAATGACCGGCCTGATCCGTCTCGATGATCGCGTCGCGCTGGTGACGGGCGCCTCGCGCGGCATCGGCAAGGCCATCGCGCTCAAGCTGGCGGAGCACGGGGCCAAGGTGGCGGTCAATTATCTCAGCCGCGCCGGCGAGGGCGAGGCGGTCGCCGCGTCGATCCGCGCCAAGGGCGGGCAGGCGCTCGCGGTCGGGGCGGATGTGTCCGTGCGCGACGCCGTCGAGGCGATGATCGGCAAAATCTTGGCGCAGCTCGGGCCGGTCGACCTTCTGGTCAACAACGCCGGCGTGGCGATGCGCCGCGGCATTGACGATCTTTCCGAGGCGGATTTCGACCGGACGATCGCCACGAACCTCAAGTCGGCGTTCCTGTGCACCCAGGCGGTCGTGGCCGGCATGCGCCAGCGCGGTTTTGGGCGCATCGTCAACATTTCCTCCGGCTCGGCGCGCGGCACGGGCGTCGTCGGCCTCCATTACAACGCGTCCAAGGCGGGGCTCGAGGGCCTCACCCGCGGCTACGCCGCGCGGCTCGCCCAGCACGGGATCACGGTGAACGCGGTGGCGCCCTCGCTGATCGAGACCGACATGACGAGCGCATTAGCGCGCGAGAACGCCGGGCGAATTCCGGTCGGACGCATGGGGACGCCGGACGAAGTCGCCCATGCCGTCGTCATGGTGATGACCAATCCCTACATGACCGGCCAGACCGTCCAGCTCAACGGCGGCCTGCATTTCAATTAGGGGCAGCTGCCGCGGAATTTCCTGGGGATAACCTCCGGGCCTGCCATCAAGTCGCCCGAGTATGGAACCGGACTGGTGAATTCGGGCCAACATTTGAGCGAACCGGGCAGGGCACCATGTCGGACGCGCTTAACCGAGCACAGCGTTATCGCGACCGGACGGCGGAAAACCTTGGGCTTGCCGACCGGGCAGCGAACGAGGATTGGAGAAACTTCTACGCGGTCGTTGCGGAATTCTACGCCACCCTGGCGAAGGGCGAGGAGCAATTTGCCGCTCGGGTCGAAGCTTTGCGGCAGAAGCCCGCGGGCTAGAGTCGAGATTAGCGCTGCGCCGTCCCGCGCCGCGCATCCTGGGCGGCGCCCGCCCGTGCCGTCACCTCGACGCCGGCCCATCGTTCGATCGGACGCACCATGGTGGTGATGTCGCTCGCCTCGCCCTCGCTCGCCTTGGCGACGGCGAGCAATTGGCGCACCGCATTGCCGACCAGCATGGGCACGCCGAGCGCCTCGGCCTCTTCCAGGCACAGCCGCACGTCCTTGCACAACAGCTCGAGGGTGAAGCCGAAGTCGAACCGGCGCGGCAGCACGCAGCGGGGAAATTTGTCCTCGGTCGCGGTGTTGCGGCCGCTGCCCGAATTGATCACGTCGACCATGGTCTGCGCGTCGAGCCCGGCCTTGGCGCCCATCACCATGGCCTCGGCGGTGATCGCCTGCGCGGCCGCCGACATGAGATTGTTGATGACCTTCATGGTCTGGCCCATGCCGGGCTTCTCGCCGATGTAGAAATACTTGCCGATGACCTGGATCACCGGCCGCAGTTGCTCGGCGAGCGGGCGCGGGCAGGCGACCATCACGGCGAGGGTCCCCTTCTCGGCGCCGGACGGGCCGCCGCTCACCGGCGCGTCGACCGCGACGATGCCCTTGGCGGCGAGGCCCTCGGCGACCGCCGCGGCGACCCGCGGGCCGGTGGTGGACAGGTCGACGAAGGTCTTGACCTTCGTTCCCGCGGCGACGCCGGCCGGGCCGAGCGCGACCGCGCGCACGATGTCCGGCGTCGGCAGGCTCACCAGAACGGTCTCGGCCGCCGAGGCGACCGCGGCGGCCGACTCCGCGCGCTCCGCCCCGCGCTGGACGAGACGCGCCATGGCGGTCTCGTTGGTGTCGTAGACGGTGACGCGGTAGCCCGCCTCGACGAGGCGGCCGGCCATGTGGTTGCCCATGCGCCCCACGCCGATGAAGCCGACATGTCGTTCCGTCATCGCGATCTCCCCAATGGTCGAAGGAAGGATGATACACGAAAGCTGCGCCCGGCTTTCAGCCGCGTCGGCCGAGGGTGCGCTTCGCCGCAAAAACGCCGCCGAGCTCGCGCAACGAAGCGGCGGAGACCGCAAGCGGTGCTGCGCCGCAGGCGTCAATCGCGTCACCCGTGGAGCATGCCATGACCATCGAGCTATACGTCTTTCCGCCCAGCCCGCGCGCCTTCAAGGTGATGGCGATCGCGAACCACCTCGGCCTCGACTGGACGCTGCGCATGGTCGACCTGCGCAAGGGCGAGCAGAAAGCGCCGGACTACGCCGCGCTCAATCCCAACATGCGCATGCCGACCCTCAAGGAGGGCGACTTCGTGCTGTGGGAATCGAACGCGATCGCGCAATATCTCGCCGCGAAGCGGCCGGAGAGCGGCCTGTTCCCGCAAGACGAGCGCGCGCGCCTCGACGTGACGCGTTGGCAGTTCTGGGAATCGTGCCACTGGGATCCGGCCTGCGCGGTGTTCGTGTTCGAATACGTCGCCAAGCCGGTGGTGCTGGGAATCAAGGAGCCGGACATGGCGGCGATCGCCAAGGGCACCGAGACGTTCCATCGCGTCGCCAAGGTGCTGGACGGTCACCTCAAGGGCAGGAAATTCGTCACCGGCGACCGGCTGACCCTGGCGGATTTCTCCGTCGGAGCCGCGATGAACGCCGCCCAGATGGCGCACTACCCGCTTGAGCCGTACGGCGAGATCACGCGCTGGTTCGCGGGAGTAAGCGCGCTGCCGGCATGGCAGAAGACGCTCGCGCAGATGCGGCCGCAGGCAAGCGCGGCGTGAGGCACTGAAAAAACAAAAGCCTCATGCTGAGGAGGCCCGCGTAGCGGGCCGTCTCGAAGCATGGCCGCAGGCGAGTCCATGGCCATGGTTCGAGACGCGCGGCTTCGCCGCGCTCCTCACCATGAGGACCGAGTCAATGGCCTTCCATCACCTGCGCCACCTCGTAGAGGTGGGGATCGATCTCATCGGCCAGCCGGTCGAACTCATTCCACTCCTTGCGGAGCTCGGGCGACTTGTGCGCGCGTTGCAGGAGATCGCGGTTCTGCCATTGCACGTAGTTGACGATGCGCCGCCCGTCGAGGCTGCGATGCAGGCTGATGGAGACGAAGCCGGGTTGCCGCGCCATGAAGCGCGCGCGCTCGGTCATCACCGACAAGGCTCGCGCCTGCTTGTCGGGCTCGGCCTCGACCACCGTGATCTGGGTGACGGGCTGATTGCCGGTTTGAATGTTGGGCATGGACGACCTCGCCTTTGAGTCCGGCGGAGCGCCGCCGGCACGCTGGTCGTTCAACCGTTGCGGCGATCGATGGGTTCCCCGTGGCGCCACGGGAAAGCTCCCTCCCGCAACGATGGGCCTAGGCATACCATTCTACCTTCGGGTAAACTTGCGATCCTCAACCTTGGCTGAGGGATAACAGGGAGGACTGGGACATGCTCAAGCGAATGCTGCTGGCCTTGGTGCTGGTGATCGGCACCGCGGCTCACGCAACGGCACAGCCGCTGCCGGCGCCGAAGATCAAATACGCCGCACAATTCCCCAATTTCGGCTTCGTCACGGTGGAGTTGTCCGTGATCAACTGGCAGGCCTATTCGCCGGCGCTGTTCGTTCACACGCCGCAGTTCGGACCTTGCGGCCTCAATCCCACTCCGTCGCGCACCTGGGTCAACATCTACAGGGTCGGAACCGCGATCCCGGTCAACGTGCACTGCGCGATCTATTTCAACGGCGAGCTGGTTCGCCTCCTGTTTGCGACGCCGGCGGGCAGCAAGCCTAAATTTGCCTACATCACCATGATCGACCGCGCGACCAAACGAGTCGTGAAGTCCAACGTGGTCGCGATTCCATGAGATCGGCGCGCGCGCGGGGCCGGGTGGAGGCACGGTCGTCGGCCGCGCGCGTCAATCCACGGCAAGACCGAGCGACGTAACCACCTTGCCCCACTTCTCGGTCTCCTCGGCGATGAGCCGGGCGAAATCGTCCGGGGTGCCGGGGAGCAGGGTGCCGCCCAGCTCGGTCAGCCGCGCGCCCATCTGCGGGTCGGCGAGCACGTCGTTCACCGCGCGGCTCAAGGTCGCGACGATCTCGGGCGGGGTGCCGCGCGGGACGCCGAGCCCGTACCAGGCGCTCGCCTCGTAGCCCGGCACGGTCTCGGCGACGGTCGGCACCTCCGGCCACAGATGCGAACGCGTCGCGCTGGTCACCGCGAGCGCGCGCATCTTGCCGCTCTGCACGAGCGGAAGCGACGACGGCATGTTGTTGAATATCACCTCGACCTGACCGGCGATGAGGTCGTTCAACGCCGGGCTGCTGCCGCGGTAGGGCACGTGGAGGAGATCGACGCCCGCCATGGCCTTGAACAATTCGCCGGACAGATGCACCGACGTGCCGGACCCCGAAGACGCCATGTTGATCTTGCCGGGATGCGCCTTGGCATAGGCGATGAACTCGGCGACGGTGTGCACCGGAAGCGACAGGGTCACGTCCATCACGTTGGGCACCCGCATGATGGCGGCGACCGTGACGATATCGCGCTGAAAGTTGAACGCGAGCCTGCGGTAGAGCGTGGCGTTGATCGCATCGCCGGGGCTGACAAGCAGGAGCGTGTAGCCGTCGGGCGGCGCGTTGATCACCGCCTCGGTGCCGATGTTGGCGCCGGCGCCCGGCTTGTTCTCGATGATGAACTGCTGGCCGAAGCGCTCGGACAGCCGCTGCGCCACCAGGCGCGCGGTGGTGTCGGTGCCGGCGCCCGGCGTGAACGGCACGATCCAGCGCACCGGCCGGCTCGGATAGGCGTCGGCGGCGCGGGCGGTCGCGGCCGCGGCGAACACGAAACACGCGAGGCTCAAAGCGAGCAAACAACGTCGCGCGGACAGGGCGAGCACGGGCCACAGCGGCGGGCGGGGCAAGGTCGCGTCCCGTTATCGTGTCGGCGCCACCGGGCCGCCCGCCTTCTTCCACGCGTCGAGCCCGCCGTGCACGTGGCAGGCGGAGGCGATGCCGGCGTCCTGGGCGGCCTGCACCGCCATGGCGGAGCGTTCGCCGAAGGCGCAGTAGAACAGGATGCGCTTGCCGGTCGCGGCGGCAAGCTCGTGCAGCATGCCGCCGGGGCCGATGTTCTCGCGCAGATCCGGGTAGGGCGCGTGCAGCGAGCCGGGAATGACGCCGTGCTTCTGGCGCTCGCGCGGCTCGCGCAGGTCGACCAGCGCCACGTCGGGCTTGCCGACCGCCGCCATGGCCTGCGCGGCGGTGAGCGCCCAGCCGCGCGCGGCGATCGCCTCCTGCGCCAGGCCGACCTTGAGGTTGGCCGGCACCGCTACGTCCATCATCTTCGGATCGGCCAGCTTGAGATTGCCCATCAGCTCGACATATTCGTCGACCGACTTCACCTGCAGGCGCGGGTTGAACCGCCGCTCCTCGCCGATGGTGCTGACCGTGTCGCCCTTGTAGTCGTGCGCGGGATAGACCATGGTCTCGTCGGGCAGCTTGAGCAGCCGGCCGAAGATCGACTCGTACTGGGCGCGCGCATCGCCGTTCTGGAAATCGGTGCGGCCGGTGCCGCGGATCAGCAGGGTGTCGCCGGTGAATACCCGGTCCGCCATGAGGAAGCTGTAGGAATCGTCGGTGTGGCCGGGCGTGTAGAGAACGTCGAGGCTCACCCCCTCGATCTGCAGCCGGTCGCCGTCGGCGACGCGCATGGACACGACGTCGACCTTGCTCTGCTCGCCCATCACGGTGATGCAACGGGTGCGGTCGCGCAGCGCGCCGAGGCCGGTGATGTGATCGGCATGCAGGTGCGTGTCGACCGCCTTGACCAGCCGCAGATCGAGCTCGTTGACGAGCTGGAGATAGCGGTCGACCTTCTCGATCACCGGATCGATGATCATCGCCTCGCCGCCGCGCCGGCTGGCGAGCAGATAGCTGTAGGTTCCCGAGACGCCGTCGAACAGCTGGCGGAAGATCATGCTCGCCCTCCCGGTGAGCGACGGCGTCTACCTGGTGAGCGAGGCTTCTACCTCTCCCCACGTGCCGGGAGAGGTCGACGGCCGGAGGCCGTCGGGTGAGGGGGCGTCCGAGTCAGTGCAATCCCTCAGAGGCCCCCTCACCCCGACCCCCCCCCGACCCTCTCC
>DASPZC010000396.1:0-2780 GCA_035636455.1 Xanthobacteraceae bacterium | reverse complement strand
TCGGTCAAGGCGATCCACGGCGTCTACCAGAGCGCCGGCGCCATGCACCGCGTCGCGGCGTAACGCATCAAGGCGCTCCGACGACCTCAGCGCATCGACGAGTGGTGTCTGCGCGACGAGCCGCGTCGCGCCTTCGCGGCCGAGCACGCGCGGAATCCGAGGAGCAGCCCCCTCTCTTGCGAATAGGTGAAGGCCGGATGAGGCGGTAAAAGGGGGATTCCACGCCGGGTCCGTCCTGATGCATCAACCCGCCGCCCACCTCCTCGATTCAAAATCCTCGTGGACCATTGCCGTCGTCGTGCTCGTCGTGCTGGCGATGTCGTTCGGCGCGCCGTGGATGGCGGCGGTGGCGCTCAAGGACATCGCGGCGGAAGTGGGCGGCGCGCGCTCGGTTCCCGCGTTCGCCCTGGCGCTCGTCTGGTTCGGCTCCGGCTTCGGCGGCATCGGCATGGGCTTCATGGCCGAGCGGGTGGGCGTGCGCTGGACCGTCGCGTTCGGCGCCGTGATGATGGCGGTCGGCCTTGGCCTCGCGACCTTCGGCCCGACCTGGCCGCTCTATATCGGCTTCGGCCTGTTTGTCGGCCTGATCGGCCTCTCCGGCATCAACGCGCCGCTCTACGTCTACACCAGCAAGTGGTTCGAGCGGCGGCGCGGGTCGGCGCTCGCCCTGATCTCGAGCGGGACCTACATCGCCGGCGGCCTGTGGCCGCCGATCTTCGAGCGCGTCATTGCCTATGGGGGCTGGCGTCAGGCGATGCTGTGGTTCGCCGTCCTCGAAGTGGCGGTGATCGTGCCGCTCGCCGCGATCTTCCTGCGCCGTCCGCCGGACTTGGCGACGATCGGTTGGCGGCGGCTCGCGGCCGACGCCCCGGAGCGCGTGCTCGGCTGGCCGCCCAATCTCGTGTTTGCCCTGCTGTCGGCCGGCGTCTTCATGTGCTGCGTCCCGATGGCGATGCCGCAGACCCATCTGGTCGCCTTCTGCAGCGACATCGGCATCAGCCCGGCGCACGGCGCGGCGATGCTCTCGGTGCTGCTCGGCAGCGCCTTCGTCAGCCGCCAGATCTGGGGCGCGATCGCCGACCGCGTCGGCGGTCTGCGCACGATCCTGGTCGGCTCGGTCACGCAGGCGGTGGCGATGACGACGTTCATGCTCACCCAGGACGAAGCCGGCCTGTTCGCGGTATCGGCGGCGTTCGGCCTCGGCTTCAGCGGCATGATCCCCGCCAATGTGCTGGCGGTGCGCGAATGGTTTCCGCCGGCCGAGGCGTCCTGGCGCATCCCCACGCTGCTCTTGTGCGGCGGCTCCGGCATGGCAGTCGGCGGCTGGCTTGCCGGCGTGCTCTACGATCGTTTCGGCTATTACGGCCCGGCCTTCGCCGCCGGCATCGCGGTGAACCTGCTCAACCTCGCGATCATCCTCGTCCTGGTCGGCCGCCAGCGCCTGGTCGCCGCGCGGGCCTATTAGGGGAGGTTCCACCTCGCCCGCCGTCTTTGGCGATATGGAAAATCTCGTTTGCCAAGCGGGCGAGCAGGAACCAAACTTCCCGGAAAGCAACCCAGGAGCCGGACATGCAGACCGATACGATGCTCGAGCCCGATCTCGACACACTCACCAAGCTCAACGCCGACTACATCACGTCGGTGCAGACGTCGGACGTCCGCCGTTTCGGCGAAATCCTGGCGGACGATTTTTTGTGCTCGAACCCGGACGGTTCGGTGGTCGACAAGCAGCAATTCCTCAAGCAGACGGCCGCGCCGGTGCAAATCTCCAATCTCACGGCGCACGACGTGAATGTCCGTGTCATGGGCGATTTCGCCATCATTCACGCGCGCACGAGCTATACCTTGCCGGACGGCCGCACCGGATCGGGCCGCTATACCGACACCTGGGCGCGCCGGGGCGGGCGCTGGCTCGCGACCTCGGCGCACGTAACGCGCCTGTGAGTTTACTCAGTCCTCATGGTGAGCCGCGCGCAGCGCGGCGTCTCGAACCATGGCAGCACCGGTGCTTGGGCCACCCTTCGAGACGGCCCGCTGCGCGGGCCTCCTCAAGATGAGGTCTGAGTTCTTCCCGGTCGTGGTGAGAGCGCCGCACCGATCTCGGGTTTACCCGAGATCGGCATTATGATGCGCAAGTCGGCTACAGCCGACTTGCGTGCCGCTAGTCTCGAACCATCGCGCGTGCGCCTTGCGACCCGCCGCGCGCCCGCTATAGTCGCAAGCGTCGTCGGTTCCCGCCCCGGCGGGATGCAAAAGGGAACGCGGTGAGGGTTTTTACCCGAATCCGCGGCTGCCCCCGCAACTGTCAGCGGCGAGCCTGCCTCGACGTGCCACTGGAGCCTCGGGACGCTCCGGGAAGGCGAGGCGGGCACGGACCCGCGAGCCAGGAGACCTGCCGGCGACCGGTCCACGTGTCCTCGGGTGGAGGACGAAGGGAGGCTCTCATGCGAAATCGCTACGGTCGCGGCGCTGCCCTGCTTGCGCTCGTGCTGATGTCCGGGGTCGTGCCCGCCCACGCTCACCACGTGATGGGCGGACGAACGCCGGCGACGTTCGTCGAAGGCGTGCTGTCCGGGCTCGGCCATCCGATCATCGGCCTTGATCATCTGGCGTTCCTGGTTGCCGTCGGCATTGCGGTCGGCGTCGCGCGGCTCAGCCTCGCCATGCCGGCCGTCTTCGTCGCGGCCTCGGCGCTCGGCGTGGCGATCCACGTGCAGGGGATCTCGGTCCCCGGCGCGGAGCTGCTGGTCGCCCTGTCGGTCGTAATCGTCGGCGTGTTG
>DASPZC010000395.1:0-10029 GCA_035636455.1 Xanthobacteraceae bacterium | reverse complement strand
ATGGTGACCGCCCTTGCCGCGCCGGCGCGGCACGGCCGCCAGCATCTGCTGTCGGAAGCGATGCGGCCGGCCGCCGCGACGGAGCGCTGGCGCACGCGGCTCGATGACGCCGTCGTCGGCGCGGCGCTCGACGGCGTTGCGGTGATCGAGGCGGCGCATGCCGACGAGGAAGCGCTGGCGATCGCGGTCGCGCTGCGCGAAGCGCTGGAGGACGCGCACGCGACCGCCGCTTTGGCGACGCCGGACCGCGCGCTGGCGCGGCGCGTGGTTGCGGCGCTCGCGCGTTGGAACGTGGCCGTCGACGATTCCGGCGGCGACCGGCTCGGCGACACGAGCGCCGGCCTGTTCGCGCGGCTTGCCGCCGAAGCGTCACTCGGCGGCCTTGCTCCAGTGACGCTGCTCGCGCTCGCAAAACATCGGCTGTTCCGCTTGGGCGCTCCCGAAGGCGCGCACGCGCGCGCCGTCGCGACGCTCGAACGGGCGATCCTGCGCGGCCCGCGGCCGCGGCCCGGCGCGGCCGGCCTCGCCCATGCGCTTACCACTTTCCGGGCCGAGCGCGCGAGCCTTCATCCGCGCGATCCGCGCACGCATCTCGACGAGGCCGATCTCGATCAAGCCGCCGCGCTGGTCGCGCGCCTTGCGGCGGCGCTCGCGCCGCTCGAAGGTCTCGGAGAATCGCGGGCGTTGTTCGGCGACATCGCCGTGCGACACCGCGACGTCGTTGCGGCGCTCGCGACCGAGGCGGCCGGCGAGGCCGTGGCGTTCGGCGGCGAGGACGGCGCGGGCCTTGCGGCGGCGTTCGACGACATCGCAGGGCGGCCGCGCGGCGACGACATCGAGCTTGCGCCCACCGACTATCCCGAGCTGTTCCTCGCCGCCATTGCCGAGCGCGTCGTGCACCGGCATGGCGCTCCGAACGCACGCGTGCGCGTTTTCGGATTGCTCGAAGCACGGCTGCAGCACGTCGACCGCATGGTGCTGGGCGGTCTGGTGGAAGGGACCTGGCCGCCGGAGGCGCGCACCGACGCGTGGCTCAGCCGGCCGATGCGCCATGACCTCGGCCTCGATCTGCCCGAGCGGCGCATCGGCCTCTCCGCGCACGACTTTGCCCAGGCGCTCGGCGCCCGCGAGGTGATCCTGAGCCGGCCCGCCAAGCTCGCCGGGGTTCCGACCGTCGCGTCGCGCTTCGTCCAGCGGCTCATGGCGGTCGCCGGCGAGGCGCACTGGAGACAGGCGCGCGCGCGCGGCGAGCGCTATCTTACGCTCGCGCGCAGCCTCGATCGGCCGCCGCGCGCGCAGCGCATCGGCGCGCCGCAGCCGCGGCCTCCGGTGCACGCGCGGCCGACCTATCTCACGGTCACGGACGTCGAGCACTGGCTGCGCGATCCCTACACGATCTACGCGAAGCACGTGCTGCAACTCGCGCCGCTCGATCCGGTCGACACGCCGCCCGGCGCACGCGACCGCGGCAACCTGATCCACGACGCCATCGGCGACTTCACGCGCCTGTATCGGGAACGTCTCCCGGCCGATCCGGTCGGCGAATTGATCCGACACGGCCGCACGCATTTTGCGCCGCTTGCGGATTATCCCGAGGCGCAGGCGTTCTGGTGGCCGCGGTTCCTGCGCATCGCGCGCTGGTTCGCGGGGTGGGATGCGGAACGCCGCGCGGGACTAGCGGCAACCCGCGCGGAAATCCGCGGCGAGATCTCGATCCCGCTCGGCGCCGGTGCGTTCCGGCTCGCCGCGCGCGCGGACCGCATCGAGCAGCGCGCCGACGGCCGCTACGCGATCCTCGACTACAAGACCGGCCAGGCGCGCACGGAAAAGCAGGTGCGCACCGGGCTCGCGCCCCAACTCACGCTCGAGGGCGCGATCCTGCGCGGCGGCGGGTTCAAGGAGGTTGCGGCCGGCGCATCGATCGCCGAGCTGGTCTACGTGGTGCTCAGAGGCGGCGAGCCGGCCGGCGAGCAAAAAAAACTCGAGTTCGAGGACAGCACGCCGGACGCCCAGGCCGATCTGGCGCGCGCTCGCTTCACCTCGCTCGTGCAGCGCTTTGCCGACGAGCGCACGCCGTTCCGCTCGCTGGTGCACCCGATGTGGCGCGCACGCTACGGCGAGTACGACCATCTGGCGCGGGTGAAGGAATGGTCCGCGGCCGGGGAAGCCGATGCGGGAGACGGCGCATGAGCATGCGCGTCATTCCCCATGACGTGGCGTGGGTGCAGATCGCGGCGTCCGATCCCGCCGCGTCCGCCTGGGTCGCCGCGAACGCCGGTTCCGGCAAGACCTACGTGCTGGCCCAGCGGGTGATCCGCCTGATGCTCGACGGCGCCGATCCGGCGAAGATTCTCTGCCTCACTTTCACCAAGGCGGCGGCCGCCAATATGGCGAACCAGATTTTCGGCACACTCGCCACATGGATCGCGCTCGATGACGACGCGCTCGACGAGGCGATCGAGAAAATGGAGGGCGAGCCGCCTGACCACCGGCGCCGCAATCGGGCGCGGCGGCTGTTTGCCCAGGCGCTGGAGACGCCGGGCGGCCTCAAGGTGCAGACGATCCACGCCTTCTGCACGCGCCTGCTGCACCAATTCCCGTTCGAGGCGGATGTCGCCGCCCGCTTCGCCGTGCTCGAGGAGCGCGCCGAGAACGACCTGCTCGCGCGACTGCGGCTCGCGGTCCTGCTCGACGCCGCGGGCACGCCGGAGAGCGCGCTCGGGCGGGCGCTCGCGAAGGCGATCGAGGTCGCGGCGGACCGGACATTTGGCGAGGTGATCGACGAAGCGATCCGCGAGCGTGATCGGCTGACCGCCTGGATCGCACGGGCCGGCTCGATCGACGCCGCCATCGCCGACCTTTCCGCGATGCTCGGGATCAAGCCCGACGAATCGGTCGATGCCATCGAGGCCGAGATGGTGGAGAGCCTGAATCTGCCGCCTGCGCAATGGCCGGCGGTCGCGGCGGTGCTCAAAGAAGGATCGTCGAACGATCGGAAATGCGCGGAGTGCTTCGCCCAAGCGGCAGCGGCAAGCGTCGCTGCCCGGCTGGAGCCCTATCTGCGCGCGTTCTTCAACGCCGCCGACGAGCCGCGCGAGCGAATCGTCACGAAGGGCTTCGAGGCGCGCGAGCCCGATCTGGCCCGGCGGCTCGCAGCCGAGCAGGCGAGATTGGCGGGGCTGATCGCGCGCCGCCGCGCGGCCGCGGCCCGCGACCGCACTGCCGCGCTCATCACGGTGGCGGACGCGGTGCTCGCACGCTATCGCGCCGAGAAGCAATGGCGCGGCCTGCTCGATTACGACGACCTGATCGACAAGACGCTGGCCCTGCTGGAACGGGTCGACGCTGCCTGGGTGCACTACAAGCTCGATCTCGGCATCGACCATGTGCTGATCGACGAGGCGCAGGACACGAGCCCCAGGCAGTGGGAGATCGTCAAACGGCTGGCGGCCGAGTTCACCGCCGGCGAGGGCGCGCGCGGCGCGCTCCGGCGCACCATCTTCGCGGTCGGCGACGAGAAGCAGTCGATCTTTTCCTTCCAGGGCGCGGCGCCGCGCGAGTTCGCGAACGCGCGCGGTCATTTCCAGCGCATCCACCGGGAGGCGGAGCTGCAATTCAATCCGTGCCGGTTCGCGCATTCGTTCCGCTCGGGCTGCAACGTGCTCGGCGCGGTCGACAAGGTTTTCGCCAGCCGCGACATTTTCGTGAGCGTGACCACCGATGCGGACGGCATGCCGCCGCACAGCGCGCTCCCCGACGCGCCGCCCGGCCTCGTGGAGATCTGGCCGCTGATCGAGGCGCAGAAGCGGCCGGAGGTTGACGGATGGGACGCGCCGTTCGACGAGGTCTCGGAGGAGAGCCCGCAGGTCAAGCTGGCGAGCCGGATCGCGGCGCAAGTCACGGCGCTGCGCGTGCGCGGCTACAAGGCCGGGGACGTGCTGGTGCTGGTGCGCCAGCGCGGGCCGCTGTTCGAGGCGATCATCCGCACGCTCAAGAATGCCGGCGTCCCGGTCGCCGGCGCCGATCGCCTGGTGCTGACCGAGCACATCGCCGTCATGGACCTGATGGTGCTGGCGGATGCGCTGCTGCTGCCCGACGACGATCTCGCGCTGGCGACCGTGCTCAAATGTCCGCTGTTCGGCTTCGCCGACGAACAGCTGTTCGAGCTCGCCTACGGCCGCAAGACGAGCCTGCGCGCGGCGCTCCGCGCCAAGGCCGGCGACGATTTGTTTTATGCCGACGCCGCCACGACGCTCGACCGCCTGGCGCAAGCCGCGCGGCGGGACACGCCGTTCGCGTTCTATGCCAAGATTCTCGGCGCGGAAGGCGGCCGGCGGAAAATCCTCGCGCGGCTCGGCACGGAAGCTCTCGATGCGCTCGACGAGTTCCTCAATCTCGCGCTCGATTACGAGCTGCGCGAGACGCCGTCGCTGCAAGGCTTCGTCGCCTGGCTGCGTGCCGCCTCGACTCAGGTCAAGCGCGACATGGACATCGTGCGCGACGAGGTGCGGGTCATGACCGTGCACGGCGCCAAGGGCCTCGAGGCGCCGGTCGTGGTCCTCGCCGACACCACGACGCGGCCGACCGGACCGCGCGATCCGCGGCTGTTGCGCCTGCCGCGCGGCGGTGCTCCCGGGACGCCCGATTGCCTGGTGTGGGCCGGCGCCAAGGCGACCGACGTCGGGCCGATCGCGCTGGCGCGCCGGACGGCGCGGGGCGAGGCCGAGAACGAATACCGGCGCCTGCTCTACGTCGCGATGACGCGCGCGGCGCAGCGCCTCATCGTGTGCGGCGCCCAGGGGCTCAATCCCAAGCCGCCCGGCTGCTGGTACGACCTGTTGCATGCCGCGCTGTGGGACGAGGCGAGCGAGGAGCCGGCCGATCACGGCGACGGCAACGTGCGGCGGTGGCGTATCCAGCACGGCGAGGTGCCCGCACAACTCGACCTCGGCATCGATCTTTCGGCCATCGAGCTGCCGGATTGGCTGACCCGCGCGGCGCCGGTCGAGGCGGCGCCGGCGTACGCCCTGGCGCCATCGGACGCGGTCGGCGAGCTTCAGGCGGTGCGGCCCGGTCGGGCCGGCGACGCACGGCAAAAGGCGCTCGCGCGCGGCCGCGCGGTGCACCGGCTGCTGCAGGCCCTCCCCGACGTTGCGACCGATCGCCGGGTCGATGCCGCCCGCCGGCATCTCGGGCGCGCCGTGGACTTCACCGAGGAGGAGCGCGCCGCGATCCTCGCAGAGGCGATGGCGGTGCTCGAGGATGCGGTGTTCGCGCCGCTGTTCGCTCCGGGCACGCGCGCCGAAGTTCCGATCGTCGGCCGCATCGCCCGGGAGGGTAAACGCCCGGTTACCGTGTCGGGCCAGGTGGACCGGCTGGCCGTCACCGCGGCCGCCGTCCTGCTGGCCGATTACAAGACCGACCGGCCGGCGGCGCGCGGGATCGGGGAGGTGCCGCCCGCCTACGTGACCCAGCTGGCCCTTTACCGCGCGGTGCTCCGGCAGCTCTATGGCGACCGCGAGGTGCGGGCGGCGCTGATCTTCACGGATGGTCCGGCGCTTATCGAACTGCCCGGTGCGGCGCTTGACGCGGCGCTGGCCGCACTGGCGTAAGGCCGGAAACCCAATCGCCGCCTACGCGAACCATGCCCGGCTTCATGGCAGCCTTGCGCCGGCTTGACGCTCGCGGCCCCCCTGCCTAGCTTCCGATTCCGATCGCGGGCTCCCGCATCCGATTCTCTAAGCGCGTTTTCAGCGCAAACGACGAGGTGATCCATGGGCGTTGGCAAAGTGTCCGACGCGACCTTCGAGGCCGATGTGCTGAAAAGCGCCGAGCCGGTGGTGGTCGACTTCTGGGCGGAATGGTGCGGCCCCTGCCGCATGATCGCGCCCGCGCTCGAGGAGATCGCCGGCGCGATGGTCGGCAAGGTCAAGATCGTCAAGCTCAACGTCGACGAGAACCCCGCCACCGCGCAGAAATACGGGATCATGTCGATCCCGACCCTGATGATCTTCAAGAACGGCGAGCTGGCATCGCGCCAGACCGGTGCCGCGCCGAAGCAGAAACTCGAGCACTGGATCACGGCGGCGGTCTGAAGACAGATAACAGATGACAGATGCCAGAGGTCAGACAGTGATCTTCTTATCTGTCCTCTGACATCTGTCCTCAGACTGGCGGCGTTCCGTTGGCGGCCAAGACCTCGCCGGCGAAATAGAGCGAGCCGGTGGCGAGGATGCGCGGGGGCTGTTCGAGGTTGAACCCCCCGATCGCCGTGAGGGCATCCTCGATGGTGGCGCTGCTCTCGGCCGGGATGCCGACGGACCGCGCGGCATCGGCGATCGTCTCTCCCGGCAACGCTTTCTCCTGGTGAATCGGCACGCCGACCACGCGCCGGGCGAGGCCGGCGAAATTGCGCAGAAAGCCTTCGCTGTCCTTGGTGGCCAGCATCCCGACCACGAGCACGAGGGGACGCGGGACCCGCTCCTCGAGATCAGCGAGCGCCGCCGCGATCGCCCGTCCGCCGTCCGGATTGTGTCCGCCGTCGAGCCACAGCTCGCTGCCGTCCGGCACCAGCGCCTTTAGCTTGCCCTGCGACAGCCGCTGCATTCGCGCCGGCCAGTCGGCGGCGAGGATGCCGGCCTCGAACGCAGCAGCGGGAAGCTTCTGGGTGGCGACGCAGCGCAGGGCCGCGATCGCCGTGCCGGCATTGTCGAACTGGTGGCGCCCGAGCAGCCGCGGCGCGGGCAGATCGAGCAGGCCGTCGTCGTCCTGGTAGACCAGGCGGCCGCGCTCCTGGCTGACCGCCCAATCCTCCCCGGCGATGCGCAGCGGCGCGCCGACCCGCGCCGCCTGGCGGGCGACCACCTCGCGCGCTTCGCTCGCCTGGGGGCCGACGATCGCCGGCACGCCGGCCTTGAGGATGCCGGCCTTCTCGGCGGCGATCTTGGTGATGCGGTCGCCAAGATATTCGGCATGGTCGAGCGAGATCGACGTGATGACGGTGGCGAGCGGGTGCTCGATCACGTTGGTGGCGTCGAGCCGGCCGCCCAGGCCGACCTCCAGCAGCAGCACGTCGGCGGGGTGCCGCGCGAACAGCATGAAGCCGACCGCGGTGGTGATCTCGAACACGGTGATCGGCGCGCCGTCGTTGATCCGCTCGCATTCGGCGAGCGTCGCGGCCAGCTCCTCGTCCGACACCAGCACGCCGCCGCCGGCGCGCCCGAGGCGGTAGCGCTCGTTGAGGCGCACGAGGTTGGGCGAGGTGTAGACGTGGACGCTGGCGCCGGCCGCTTCGAGCACGGCACGCATGAACGCGATGGTCGATCCCTTGCCGTTGGTGCCGGCCACGTGGATCACCGGCGGCAGCCGGCGCTCCGGATGGTCGAGTTCTCCCAGGATGCGCCACATGCGATCGAGCGAGAGGTCGATCTTCTTGGGATGCAGCGACAGGAGCCGCGCGAAGATCGCGTCGACCTGGGTCATGGGCGGCTCGTCGGTGAGCCGGCGGTCAAGCCGGGGCCGGCGCGGGCAGGGCAGGGACCGCCTCGGCCGGCGCCTTCATCAGCACGCGGCACAGCCGCGCCAGGGTCGGACGCAACTGGTGGCGATGGACCACCATGTCGATCATGCCGTGGTCCTTCAAATATTCGGCGCGCTGAAAACCGTCGGGCAGCTTTTCGCGGATGGTCTGCTCGATCACCCGCGGGCCGGCGAAGCCGATGAGCGCGCCGGGCTCGGCGATCTGCACGTCGCCCAGCATGGCGTAGGAGGCGGTCACGCCGCCGGTGGTCGGATTGGTGAGCACGACGATGTAGGGCTTCTTCGCCTCGCGCAGGTTCTGCACCGCCACGGTGGTGCGCGGCAGCTGCATCAGCGAGAGGATCCCCTCCTGCATGCGCGCGCCGCCCGAGGCCGCGAACATGATGAACGGCGCGCCCTTCTCGGCCGCGGTCTCGAGCCCCCTGATCACCGCCTCGCCGGCCGCCATGCCGAGCGAGCCGCCCATGAAATCGAAGTCCTGCACGCCGGCGACAACCGGCAGGTGCTCAAGTTCGCCGTGGGCGAGCTTGATCGCGTCCTGCAGGCCGGTCTTGGCGCGCGCATCCTTGAGGCGGTCCGCGTAGCGGCGCTCGTCGCGGAATCTGAGCGGATCGACCGGGACCTCGCGGACGTCGATCTCCTCGTAACGGCCGTCGTCGAACAGCGACTTGAGCCGCGCCGCGGCGCTCATGCGCATGTGGTAGTTCGAATTGGGGATGACGAACTGGTTCGCCTCGAGGTCCTTGTAGAAGACGAGCTGGCCGGTCTCCGGGCATTTCACCCAGAGATTCTCCGGCACCTCGCGGCGCAGGAAGCCGCGGATCTTCGGCCGCACGACGTTGGAGATCCAGTTCATCCCGATGCCTGACTCCGGACGTTTGATTCCTGATCCCTGGCGGCGCGCACCCCGTTGGCGAGCGCGGCAACCAAATCTGTGACGGCGCTTACCGTGCGGGCCGTCGCCTTGCCGTCGGCATCGAGGCTCGTGCGCACCGCCTCGACCAGCGCCGTGCCGACCACGACGCCGTCGGCGCTCGCCGCGATCGTGCGCGCATCCTGCGCAGTCTTCACCCCGAAGCCGACCGCGACCGGCAGGTCGGTGTGGCGCTTGATGCGTGCGACCGCCTGGGTCACCCGGCTGGTGTCCGGGATGGCGCTGCCGGTGATGCCGGTGATCGAGACGTAGTAGACGAAGCCCGACGTGTTGGCGAGCACGGCGGGAAGCCGCCGGTCGTCGGTCGTCGGCGTTGCCAGACGGATGAAGTTGAGGCCTGCCTTGAGGGCCGGCAGGCACAGCTCGTCATCCTCCTCGGGCGGCAGGTCGACGACGAGGAGCCCGTCGACGCCGGCCGTTTTGGCGTCCGCGAGAAACTTGTCCACGCCATAGATGTAGATCGGATTGTAGTAGCCAAACAGCACGACCGGCGTTTCATCGTCGCCGCGGCGAAACGTACGCACCATCTCGATCGTCTTGCGCACGGTCTGCCCCGCCTTGAGCGCGCGCTGCGAGGAGGCCTGGATCGCCGGGCCGTCCGCCATGGGATCGGTGAACGGCATGCCGAGCTCGACCACGTCGGCGCCGGCCGCCGGCGCCGCCTTGAGCAGCGCGAGCGAGGTCGCCGGATCGGGATCGCCGGCGGTCATGAAGGTGACGAGCGCGGCGCGGCCCTCGCCCTTGAGCGCGGCGAAGCGCCGATCGATGCGCGTCGTCATCCGATCTTGCTCCCGAGGTGCTCTGCCACGGCAAAAATATCCTTGTCGCCGCGGCCGCACATGTTCATCACCATCAAGTGGTCCTTGGGTTTCTTGGGCGCGAGGTCGGTCACCTTGGCGAGCGCGTGCGCGGGCTCGAGCGCCGGGATGATGCCCTCGAGCCGGCAGCACAGCTGGAACGCCGCGAGCGCCTCCTCGTCGGTCGCCGACAGATAGGTGACGCGGCCGGCGTCGTTGAGCCAGGAATGCTCGGGGCCGATGCCCGGATAATCGAGACCGGCCGAGATCGAATGGGCCTCGTTGATCTGGCCGTCGTCGTTCATCAGCAAATAGGTGCGGTTGCCGTGCAAGACGCCGGGCCGTCCGCCGGCGATCGAGGCGGCATGCAGGCCGCTGGAGAGGCCGTGGCCGGCCGCCTCGACGCCGTAGATCTCGATGTTCGGCTCGTCGAGAAACGGATGGAACAGCCCCATGGCGTTCGAGCCGCCGCCGATGCAAGCGATGAGCGAGTTGGGCAAGCGGCCTTCCGCCGCAAGCATCTGCTCGCGGGTCTCGCGACCGATGACGCACTGGAAATCGCGCACCATCATGGGATAGGGGTGCGGACCGGCGACCGTGCCGATGCAGTAGAACGTCGTCTCGACGTTGGTGACCCAGTCGCGCAGCGCCTCGTTCATTGCGTCTTTGAGCGTCTTCGAGCCGGAGGTGACCGGCCTGACCTCGGCGCCGAGCATGTTCATGCGGAACACGTTGGGCTTCTGCCGCTCCACGTCGACC
>DASPZC010000394.1:0-2153 GCA_035636455.1 Xanthobacteraceae bacterium | reverse complement strand
GGCGCAGTTCCGCGTGCTGCGCGAGCACGGCACCGAGCGCCCGTTCACCAGCCCGCTCAACGCCGAGCATCGCACCGGCATCTTCCGCTGCGCCGGCTGCGACCTCGCGCTGTTCCGCTCCGGCACGAAATTCGACAGCGGCACCGGCTGGCCGAGCTTTTACGCGCCGATCGACGACGCCGTGCGCATAGCAAACGATTTCAGCCTGGTCGTCCCGCGCCAGGAAGTGCATTGCCGCCGCTGCGGCGGCCACCTCGGCCACGTGTTCGCCGACGGCCCGCCGCCGACCGGCAAGCGCTACTGCATGAACGGCGTCGCGTTGAAATTCGAGACCGGCGCGGGCGCGTGAGGCATCCCTCCCCTTTCAGGGGAGGGATTTGCGCGCCGGGGCCGGGACCGGCTGCGAGCCGAACAGCTTCATCAGCACGAAGGTGGCCGCGAGCGTCGTCAGGTAGACGACGAGCTGCATGACGGTGGGCTGATCGCTGTAGCCGATCAGGGTGTGGAAGGCGCGGCCGAGCATGCTGCGGTCGGGCAGGATCCACGAGCTGTCCCACACGACGGTGCCGAGCGCGGTCACCGCGTTCGCCTGCTCGAGGAACGCGATCGCCTGGGCGGCCATGCCGGCGGCGAGGAACGCGATCAGCACCGTGGTCACGCCGAACAGATAACGGGCCGGGATGGTCATCAGGCCGAGATAGGTGAGGAGGCAGACGAGGCCGCCGAGCGCGAGGCCGGCCGCGCCGCCGGCGATCACCCCGACGCTCGATCCCTCCGAGGCGATGACCCCGTAGAGGAACAGCACCACCTCGACGCCCTCGCGCAGCACCGCGACGCCGACCACCACCGCGAGGCCGGCGAGCGACTTCGCCCCGGTCACCACCGCCTGCCCGACGACGCGCATCTCGGCGGCCAGTTCGCGCCCGTGGCGCGCCATCCACACATTGTGCCAGGTGAGCATGAGCACGGCGACGGCGAGGATGCCGGCGTTGAACAGCTCCTGGCCGACGCCTTCGAACGCGCTCGACAGCGAGCCGGTGAAGACCGCGACCACGACGGCACCCAGCACGCCGCCGGAAACGCCCGCGCCGACCCAGCGTCCGCGGCCGGCAACCGAGCGCGTGACCGCCATCACGACGCCGATGATCAGACCGGCCTCGAAGACTTCGCGAAAGACGATGATCAGCGCAGCGAGCACGAACGCCTCGTTACTGGACCACCAGAGTGCCCCGGGTCGTATCCTTGTGGAAATCGTCGAAGAACTCGTAGCGGCCCGGCCCGAGCGGCCGCAGGTTGACGACCCCCTCGCCGTTGGCGGCGATCACCTTCTCGACCCGCAGCCGCACGCTCTCGAACTCGGCCGGCGTGGAATCGAGATTTTTGATCCGCAGCGTAATCGGCTTGTTGGCCGGCGCGCGCAGCTCGGCCGGCTCGAACCGGTGGTTCCTGATCGAGATCGACAGCTGCACGGTCTCCTGGGCAAACGCCGCGGCGGCGCCGAGGACGAGGCTCGCGGCGACGAACAGGACGGCGGATGCTGGCGCGATGCGTCTCTGCAGGCTCATGGGCGTTCCTTGGGCCTTTCTTGGCGCGGGGCCACGGCGGGGGCCTTGATCAGGATCAAAATTCCACCGCCAGCTTGAGCTTGGCGCGATGGCGCGGAAAGTCCGCGAGGTTGAGGGAGCCGGAGCCGTCCACCTCGCGGCCGGACACCTGCGCGCCCCACGCCGCGGTCATGAACGACTTGCGGGTGAGCTGCAGGTAGAGGGTCGGCCCGAGGAACACCGCATCGCCGGTAAAGCCCGTCAGGTTGAAGCTGTCGTAGTGGCGCAGGTACCACAGCTCGGCGCCGATGAGGAGGGGCGGCGCCGGGCGCACCGCGAGCGCGGTCGAGAGGCCGAGCGTCGTCTCGCGCGCGATCGAGCCGTCGCCGAAGCGCGTCCACTCTGGCTCGTGCATGAGGTTGACGGCGAGGAACACGCGGTTCTCCACCAGCTCGGTGTCCAGGTGCAGCCGGGTTTCCAGCTCGAAATTGGTGACGCGCTCGCCGCTCGTCTCGTCGGTGCGCCGCCACACCGGTTCCGCCGACACGGTCACGGCAAAGGGCGAGGATTGCGTGCGCTCGAGCAGGAGATAGCGCAGCTCGCCGAACA
>DASPZC010000393.1:0-7315 GCA_035636455.1 Xanthobacteraceae bacterium | reverse complement strand
ACGGCCCCGTGCACGGCGCCGAGCATCGCCCCCGCCAGCATGGCCGCGAGGACGCCGATCCAGGGACTGCCGGTCTCGTAGGATATCGCGTAGGCGATCATGGCGCCGAGCACCAGCGCCCCCTCGTTGCCGAGATTGATGCGCCCGGCCTTCTCGGTGAGGCATTCGCCGATGCTGACGAACAGGAACGGCGTGCTCACGCGCAGCGAGCCGGCAAGAAGCGCGACCGCGACGGTGCCGAGCTGGTCAATCACGCGGTCCCCCTGGGCTGGAACCAGCGCATGCGGCCGTAAAAGGTCTCGCTCGCCAGAATCGAGCAGAAGATCATCCCCTGGAGCACGAGGACCGTAGCATCCGGCAGGCCGAGCCGGCGCTGCACCAGGCCGCCGCTCGCGGTGATCCCGCCGACGAGGAGCGCCATCGGCGGGATCGCCAGCGGATTGTGGCGGGCGAGGAACGCGATGAGGATGCCGGCGTAGCCGTAGCCGGCGGCGAGCGAGCCGTTGGCGCTGCCGTGCACCGCCGCCACCTCGATCATCCCGGCAAGGCCGGCGCAGCCGCCGCCGAGCGCGCAGGCGATCAGCATCAGGCGCGCGACCGGCAGACCCTGCAGCTGCGCCGCCCGCATGTTGCCGCCGGTGACCCGGCAGGCGAACCCGAAGCTGGTGCGATAGATCAGCACCCAGAATGCGACGCAGGCGACGAGGCCGAGCGCCAATCCCGGATGCACCTCGGTCCCCGGCAGCGGGCCGAGCATGATGGCGTCGCCGATCGGCGCGGTCGACGGCTTGTTGAGGCTGAGCGGATCGCGCAGCGGCCCCTCGACCAGATGGTTGAAGATCGCGAGCGCCACATAGGCGAGGAGGAGGCTTGCGATCGTCTCGTTGATGCCGCGCCGTGCCCGCAGCCATCCGGAGATGCCGATCCACGCCGCGCCGGCGGCGATGCCGGCGCCCGCCATCGCGAGCTGCGCGAGCGGCGCCGCCGCGCCGGTCAACGGCAAGGCGACGACAGCTGCCGCCAGGCCCCCCAGCACGACGGCGCCCTCCCCGCCGATGACCACCAGCCCGAGATGCGCCGGCAGCGCGACGCACATCGCGGTGAGAAGCAGCGGCGCCGCGCGCAACAAGGTATTCTGGAAGGAGAACCAGCTGCCGAAGGCGCCGCGCCACACCAAGGCGAAGAAATCGGCCGGCGATTTTCCCAGGAACAACAGAAAGAGCGAGAACGCCGCGGCCGCGAGCACCAGCGCCATGGTGGGCACCAGCAGGGCCTCGAGCCCGCGCCGCAGCGGATAGCCGCGGTCGTGTCCCGCCGCAGCCGATGCGGCGGGACGCACGCCGACCTCCGTGGCCGGCTCCACGGCGGCGGACAACAGGGCCATGGTCAGGCGGTCGAGCCGATCACTCCGTCGACCAGGTAGTCCATCGACTCGAGCTCGATCGCGGTCTCGACATAGGCCTTGCCGCCGGCGACGACCTCCTTGCCGCGATTGTCCTTGAGCGGTCCTTTGAACACCGCATAGCCGCCTTTCATGATCTCGGCCTTCACCGCGTCGGCCTGCTTGCGCGCGGCCTCGGGGACGGCCGGCCCGTAGGCGGAGGCCTTGATGAAGCCTTCCGCCAAGCCGCCGCGCACGAAGTTCGACAGCGGCTCGCCCTTCTGCGCCTTCTCGACAAAACTCTTGTACACGTTCGCCCAGTTCCACTCGGCGCCGGTCAGGTAACCCTTGGGCGCGAGCTTCTGCTGATTGGCGTGATAGCCGCAGGAAAACATGCCGCGGCGCTCGGCGGTCTCGATCGCCACCTTCGGGCCGTCGACGTGGCAAGTGATGACGTCGATGCCCTGGTCGGCGAGGCTGTTGGCGGCTTCCGCCTCCTTGACCGGCAACGTCCACTCGCCGGTGAAGATCACCTGGGTGGTGATGGTCGGATCGACCCGCCGCGCGCCGAGGGTGAAGCTGTTGATGTTCTGCAGCACCTGCGGGATGGGCTTTGCGGCGATGAAGCCGAGCTTCTTCGATTTCGACACGTGGCCGGCGACGATGCCGTTGAGATATTGCCCCATGCCGATGTAGCCGAAATAGGAGCCGGCGTTCTCCGGGTGCTTGCCCTTGGTCCACAGCCCGCCGCAATGGCGGAACTGGATCTTCGGATATTTCTCGGCGACGCGGATGACGTGCGGATCGAAGTAGCCGAAGCTCGTCGGGAACAGCAAGGTCGCTCCGTCGAGCTCGACCATGCTCTGCATGCTTTTCTGGACGTCGAGGGTCTCCGGCACTTTCTCTTCTTCCAGCACCTTGACGCCGGACATCGTCTTGACGATGGCGGCCCCTTCGGCGTGCGCCTGGTTGTAGCCGTAGTCGTCCTTGGGGCCGACATAGATGAAGCCGACCACCAGGTCCTTGGCGTGGGCGCGGCGCAGCTCGAAGGCGGGCAGCGATGCAGTTGCGGCAGCACCTGCGGCGAGGCCGTGCAGGACCTCCCGGCGGGACAAGCGATAACGATCGACCATGTCGACCTCCCTGAGAGCGGTGGCGTCAGGCGGGTGGGATTGGCAGGAGCGAGCCGACCGGACGCCCCGTCGCAAGAGGCGTGCCACGGCTAGGCCATTGGGACGGTTCGACAAACTGGGGGGCCGAGACCCGCCGCGCGGTGAAATGCTCAGATTCTGGGCAGGCTGCCGCTTTAATGTCCGGCCGTCGGCTTGCGGTAGTCCGCAATGCTCCCCATATGTCTGCGAACGGCGTCGAGCCGAAAGGCTCCGCCGTTGAAGACGGCCAGGATAGGAAGTGACGCCGGATGTACGCGCACTTCTCGTTCCTGGTCGTTGGCGTTTTTGGCGCCTCTTCCGTTCGCTCTCCGCCCCCTCGCCTGCCCTGCCGGTGCGCGATAAGGTCTGCGCTCGCGCGGCATCGCAACCCGCGCTGACGCGACCTCGCGGGGTCGCGGCGTTCTCGGGAGGACCACATGACCGCGCGTTCGGCCGCCCGCCGGCTTCGGCCGGCATCGCAGCTTCTCGCCCTCGGCCTGACCCTTGGAACCGCGCAGGCGGTCGAGCTCAACCCGGCGGCGGTGATCTACCAGCTGCCCGACCAGATCAAGTGGAAGGATCCGCTCGGCGTGTCCGGCGCCAAGAGCGCCGTGCTCGTGGGCGATCCGTCGAAGTCCGGGCTCTACGTCGTGCTGGTCAAATGGCTGCCGGGCAATTTCAGCCGGCCGCACTATCATCCCAACGACCGCTTCATTACCGTGGTCAAGGGCACCTGGTGGGTCGGCACCGGCAACAGGTTCGACCCCGGCGCCACGGTGCCGATGCCGGCCGGCAGCTTCGTCACCCATTTCGGCAGGCAGGTGCACTGGGACGGCGCCAAGGACGAAGAGGCCATCCTGGTCATCAGCGGCGAAGGTCCCGCCACCTCCACGCGGGTCGAGGAGGCGAAGTAGGCCGGCTTGCCGCGCGGGAGCTGCGGCGCTACGTTTCGTCCAAATCAACAACGGACAAATCCTGGCAGAGATTCGCGGGCCGCGAGGCCCAGAGCATGATCCCGAAAAAGCCTGCCCCGGACTTGATCCGGGGTGGGCACCGGTTTTCGGAAAAGATCATGCTCCAAAGATAAGCAGAGCGGGATGACGATTCGAAGAAAAGTCATTCCGCTCGAGGAGGCTTTTATGCATGCCACGCGGCTCGCCTCGACGCTGGTCGCTCTGACCTTCGCATCGTTTTTCTTCCCATCCGGGGCGGCCGCCGCCGAGAACGCGGCCCTGACCGGAAAAGTCTCCTCCGCCGAGGAGGGGTCGATGGAAGGCGTGCTGGTCAGCGCCAAACGGGACGGCTCGACCGTCACGGTGACGGTCGTCACCGACCGCGACGGCCGCTACAGTTTTCCGGCCGGCCGGCTCGAGCCCGGCCACTATTCGCTGCGCATCCGCGCGGCCGGCTACGATCTCGACCGTCCGGTGGCGGGCGACGTGACGGCGCAAAAGAGTGCCACGGTCGATCTCAAGCTGCGCAAGACCGAGGACCTCGCCGCCCAGCTGTCGAACGGCGAATGGCTCGCCAGCATCCCCGGCACCGATCAGCAGAAGACCGGCCTGTTGAACTGCCTCGGCTGCCACACGCTCGAGCGCGTGGTCAGATCGCAGCACAATGCCGACGCGTTCATGCAGGTGCTGCCGCGCATGCAGGCCTACGTCAACCAGAGCATCCCGGCGCATCCGCAGTTGCGCCGCGCCGAGCGGCTGATGGAGGAGCGCGGCGATCAGCGGGTGCAGGCGCAGCGCCAACTCGCCGATTATCTGGCGACCATCAACTTGAGCAAATCCCCGCAATGGGCCTACCCGCTCAAGAGCCTGCCGCGCCCGAGCGGCCGCGGCACGCGCGTCGTGATCACCGAGTACGACCTCGGGCGCGAAACCATCTCGCCGCACGACGTGATCGTCGATGCCGACGGGATCGCCTGGTATTCGAGCTTCGGCGAGCCGTTCCTCGGCAAGCTCGATCCGAAGACCGGCAAGGTCACCGAATATCCGCTGCCCGAGCTCAAGCCCGGCTTTCCGACCGGCTCACTCGGACTGCGCGCCGGCCCGGACGGCAATCTCTGGCTCGGCATGATGTATCAGGCCGGCATCGCCAAGTTCGATCGCAAGAGCGAGAAGCTCAAGGTGTGGAGCCTGCCGCCCGAGGTCAACATCGACGCGGCGCAGGTCAACATGGTGAGCCCGCAGCGTTCCGACGTCGACGGCAAGGTGTGGACGCAGAACAACGGCTTCGCCGGCATCCACCGGCTCGACCTCGCGTCGGGCAAGATCGAGACGTTCGAGCCGTTCCGCGACGCGCCCAAGGGCGAGCCGCACAACATCTACGACGTGATCCCCGACTCCGGGAACAACGTCTATTTCACCGACTTCCGCCACCGCCACATCGGGCGGGTCGACGCGAAGACCGGCGAGATCAAGCTCTACGCCGCTCCCACGCCCGCCTCGGCGCCGCGCCGCGGCACCATGGACGCGAACGACCGCCTGTGGTTCGCCGAATACCGCGGGAACCGCGTCGCGGTGTTCGACACCAGGAGCGAGCAGTTCAAGGAATGGCCGATGCCGACCGCGTGGACCGCGCCCTATGACGTGATCCTCGACAGGAACGGCGAGGCGTGGACCGGCTCGATGTCGACCGACCGCATCGTGCGGCTCGATACGGCATCGGGCGGCATGGTCGAATATCTGTTGCCGCGCTCCACAAATATCCGCCGCGTCTTCGTCGACAATTCGACGAACCCGGTCACCTTCTGGGTCGGCAGCAACCACGGCGCCTCGATCGTGAAGCTCGAGCCGCTGGATTAACGACGCGCCGTCACCCTGAGGCGCATGCCCGACGAAGTCGGGCATGGCTCGAAGGGTGGAAACAGGCGCCTGCTTCCATCCTTCGAGGCCCGCTTCGCGGGCGCCTCAGGATGACGGCGCCGGGAGGGCCCTTCCCGCCGGACGAGTCTTTTCACAAAAAGACCCGCGACATGCCGTAAATGGCCGCTACCGTCACCGGGTCGGGAGGGGAATGCGTTTGGGTCGCCCGACCGGGACGGTCCCGGTCGCTCCTGGCTCGCTTCCGTGGAGGCGGATCGGGACCGTCCTGCTTGTCTCACGCGACGCCTGCCACTTGCAAAGGGCGCCCCGGTCGACCTGGACCACGGGGGGCCGACCGGGGCTATGCCAAGCACTATCGGCGTTGGGGGGTACGGACGCGCCTGGCACGGCGCAAAGGTAGGCCCCGCGCCGGGCGCGGCAACTGCAGCCGTTTGTCGCGCCGCGCGTACGCGCCGCGTGTCGCGGCCTATTCCAGCTCGACCGTCTTGAAGTCGGCCGGCAGCACGATCTCCAGGACCTGGCAATCGTCGGAATAGTCGAGCACCTTGTGCTTGATGCGCGGCGGCTGGATCCAGCAGGAGCCCGCCCGCATGGTGATGCCGCCGTGGCCCTGCATCTCGGTCTTGATCCAGCCGTTGAGCACGTAGACCATCTGGAAGTCGACGTCGTGGTAGTGCAGCTTCGACACCTCTTCGGGCCGGCACGGCGGCACGAACTGAATGACGTGCGCCTGCACCAGGCCGTTGGTGGCCGCGCTGATGCCGAGGTCGCGATATTTCGCATAGCGCCGCAACCCGACCTCGAAGGCCCCCTCGCTGTGGTGACTGACGGTGAATGTCTGTTTGGCGCGCTGCGTCTGCGGCTTTGCTTTCGCGCGCGCTGCCGGCCGTGCCGCCGGTTTGCGGCGCGCCGCCGGACGCGCCGTCGTGCGTACTGCTCTCGCCTTGGTCTTTGTCTTTGCCTTCGCCTGGGCCATGGAGCCGATCCCTCGATTGGTTGACAGGCCCGCCTCTCCCGAACCCCGCGGGCCCGAGTGCAAGCGTAGCACGCGGCCGCAGCCGCGTATCGGCTGTCTTGATACGGCAAGCGGAGACAGGCTACGGGTCAGAGCGCGACGGCGACCAGGGTCAGCATGATAACCCCGGCGACCAGCATCGCCAGTTCGACGGGGTCGAACCGCGGCAGCCTGTCTTTGCGGGTTGCGCGTGCCAGCATGTTGCACCGCACACGTTTGGTGGACGAACAGCAAACGCGCCGCCACCCGAAAACGTTCCAACGCTCAATCGGCCCGGGCTTCATGGGTCGACGCACCGATTGCCGCCGACAGGTCACTCGTGCGATGGGACCGCATCCCCGTGGAATCCCCACAGCGAGGCCCCATGACCGGAACCGCCGACCGCTATCCGGCGCAGCTCGATTTCGCCGCGTACCGGCCCAAACATTTCCGCTGGCAGCTCGACGGCAAGGTCGCGACGGTCACGCTCGACCGGCCCGAGCGGAAGAACCCGCTGACGTTCGACTCCTACGCGGAGCTGCGCGACACGTTCCGCGCGCTTGCTCGGGCGGATGCCGTCAAGACGGTGGTGATGACCGGCGCCGGCGAGAACTTCTGCTCCGGCGGGGACGTGCACGAGATCATCGGGCCGCTGGTCGCGCTGCAACGCGCCGACGACATGGGCGGCCTTCTCGCCTTTACCCGCATGACCGGCGATCTCGTCAAGGCCATGCGCGCCTGCCCGCAGCCGATCGTGGCGGCGATCGACGGGGTGTGCGCCGGCGCCGGCGCCATCCTCGCCATGGCGTCGGACCTGCGCTACGGCACGGCGCGCAGCAAGGTCGCGTTCCTGTTCGTGCGAGTCGGCCTTGCCGGCGCGGACATGGGCGCCTGCAACATCCTCCCCCGCCTGATCGGCGCCGGGCGCGCCGCCGAACTGCTCTATACCGGGCGCGCC
>DASPZC010000392.1:0-6775 GCA_035636455.1 Xanthobacteraceae bacterium | reverse complement strand
TGGCCGGGGCGATCTGGTTGGTCGCATAGGCCGACACCACGAGGTCGACCTTGTCGACGTCGAGCAGCTTCGCGTAGATGCCGGGCACCTGCGCCGGCATGCTCTGGTCGTCGTAGTAGACGAGCTCGACCGGCCGGCCGTTGAGCCCGCCCTTGGCGTTGACGTCCTCCTTCCAGATGTCGAACGCCAGGACCACGCTCTTGCCGCCGCCGGAGAGGCCGCCGGTGAGCGACATGGAGAATCCGATCTTGATGGGATCGGCGGCGCGCGCCGGAATGGGCGCGAGCCCGGCCACGGCCAGCGCGGCGAGCCCGGCCAGCAATGCCGAGCCCAGACGGCGTCGATCAAATTGCATCGGTTCCTCCCCGGCGCGCATGGCTGTTTTGGCGTTTCAGTCACGCTAGCATGTAGCCCGCATGGAGCGAAGCGGAATGCGGGAATCCCGGATTTCGCTGCGCTCCATCCGGGCTACAAATGGGCGCTGGCGCAGCCCCCCGGCCATGCTACAACAGACGCAAAACGGGGGGACGCGCAGGGGAATGGCTCGCACCGGGTTCGATTGCCGCCGGCTCCGACATCGCGGCGACGCCGGGCCGAGGCGCGCATGAGCTTTCCGCTCGACCTCCTGATCAACGCGCTGGTGGCGGGAGTGCTGCTGGGCGGCTTCTACGCCGCCGTCACCTCGGGCATCTCGATCGCCTTCGGCATCCTCGACATCGTCAACATCGCGCATCCCGCCTTCATCATCCTCGGCTCGTACATCGCCTATATCGTCAACATGAGCTTCGGCATCGACCCGATCGTGGTGAGCGTGGTCGTGCTGCCGGCGTTCTACGCGCTCGGCGCCTTCGTCTACCAGGTCTATTACGTCTCGTTCGAGCGGCGCGGCCAGGAGGCGCTGCGCGGGCTCGCCTTCTTCTTCGGCCTGCTGTTCATCACCGAGGTCGTGCTGATCCTCGTGTTCGGCGTCGACTACCGCTACGTCGAGGCCGTCTATATCGGGCCGACCTTGCGCTTCGGCTTCGTCGACCTGCCGCTGCGCATGCTCATTCCCTGCCTGGTGTCGCTGCTGCTGATCCTGCTGCTGCAGCTCTACCTCACCCGCACCTTCGTCGGCCGCGCCATCATGGCGGTGGCGCAGGACCAGCAGGCGCTGCGCCTGATGGCGGCGGACCCGATCCGCATCAAGCGCATCGCCTTCGGCATCTCGATCGCCACCGCCGCCATGGCCGGCGCGTTCCTCATCGTCATCCAGCCGGTCGAGCCCTCGGTCGGGCGCGAATATATCGGCCGCGTGTTCGCCATCTGCGTGATGGGCGGGATGGGGAGCCTTCCGGGCACCGTCATCGCCGCCATCCTGCTCGGCATCGTCGAGAGCATCACCGCGACGTTCTACGGCCCGTCGTGGGCGCCGGCGGTCGCATTCGGCTTCCTGCTGCTGACGCTGGCGTTCCGGCCGGCGGGAATCATGGGGCGCTAGCGATGCGCTCGTCGACATTCTTCCTCGTGGCCGTCGTGGTCGGAGCGGTCGTATTCGCCGCGTCGCGCTTCGTGCAGAACGACTATTTCTTCTTCGCCGGCTACGTAGTGCTGCAATACATCGTGCTGGCGACCGCCTGGAACATCCTCGGCGGCTATTGCGGCTACGTGAACTTCGGCACCGCCGCGTTCTTCGCGCTCGGCGCCTACAGCTCGGTCGCCATCCACAAGTTCTCGCCGCTGCCGATCCCGGCGCTGATCGTCATCGGCGGCCTCGTGTCGGCGGTGGTCGGCCTGGGCACCGGCTACCTGACCTTGCGGCTGCGCGGCGCGTTCTTCTCCATCGCCACCCTCGCGCTCGCGGTCGTCATCCAGACCTTCATCACCAACTGGGACTACGTGGGCGGCTCGCGCGGCGCCTATATCATCCGTCCGGCCGAGGCGCCGTTGATCGGCAGCTACATCCAGTACCTGTTCCTGATCATGCTGGCGCTCGCCGTGCTGGCGGTCGGCATCGCGCGGCTGATCGAGCGCTCGCGGCTCGGCTTTGGCTTCGCCACCATCCGCGACGACGAGATCGCGGCGGAGGCGTCCGGCGTGCCGACGCTGCGCCTCAAGCTCGTCGCCACCACGCTGTCCGGCGCGCTCATGGGCATGGCCGGCGCCCCCCTGCCCTACTACGTCGGCTATCTCGACCCGGCCTCGGGCTTCAGCCTCGCCTATGCGGTCAACAGCATCGCCATGCCGGTGATCGGCGGCACCACCACGTGGATCGGCCCGCTGATCGGCGCGATCCTGCTCGGCACCTTGCAGCAATGGGTGACGGTGACCATTTCCTCGGCCGTCAACCTGCTGGTGGTCGGCGTGCTGCTGGTGGCGTTCGTGATCATCGCGCCGAAAGGCATCGTCGGACTGGTCGAGGCCTATCTGCCTCGCCGGGCGCGGTGACCGCCATGGCGCAGACGCTGCTCGAGGTCGCCGATCTGAGCAAGCGCTTCGGCGGCTTCGTCGCGCTCGACGGCATCGATCTTTCGGTCGAGAGCGGCGAGCGCCTCGGCCTCATCGGCCCGAACGGCTCCGGCAAGAGCACGCTGGTCAACTGCCTGTGCGGGGCGCTGCACAACGAAACCGGCCGGGTGCGGTTCGACGGCGTCGATCTCGAAGGGTTGAAGGCGCACGAGCGCACGCGGCTCGGCCTCGCGCGCAGCTTCCAGCTGCCGCGGCCGTTCACCAGCCTCACGCTCGCCGACAACCTGCGCATTCCCCTGCTCTATGCGGTCAGCGCGCGGCGCGGCTCGCATCTTTCCATCGGCGAGGCCGACGCGCGCTGCCACGAGCTGCTCGGCCTGGTCGGGCTCGAGCCCAAGGCGCGGCTGTTTCCGCGCGACCTCACCCAGGTCGAGATGCGCAAGCTCGAGCTTGCCCGCGCCATGGCGGCCGACCCGAAGCTGCTGATCGCCGACGAGGCGATGGCCGGCCTGTCCCATTCGGAGATCGAGGATATCATCACGCTCTTGGTGCGGCTCAACGAGCGCGGCATCACCATCATCCTGATCGAGCACATCATGCGCGCGGTGATGAGCTTCTCGCAGCGCCTCGTCGTGCTGGTCTCCGGCAAGAAGATCGCCGACGGCGCGCCGGCGGACGTGATCCGCGATCCGGAAGTCGAGAGGGCGTACCTTGGGCAGTAGCATCTCGCTCTCCGGCGTTCACGCCGCGTACGGCGCCGTGCGCGTGCTCGAGGACGTGTCGCTCAGCGTCGCCTCGGGCGAGACGGTGGTGCTGCTCGGCACCAACGGCAACGGCAAGAGCACCTTGATGAAATGCATCATGGGCATCGTGCGGCCGAGCGCCGGCAGCGTCACCGTCGAGATCGACGGCGCGCGGCACGACCTCGTCGGCCGCTCGACCGAGGAGATCGTCGACCTCGGCATCGCCCTGGTGCCGGAGGGGCGGCGCCTGTTCCCCAAGCTCACCGTCGAGGAGAATTTGCTGCTCGGCGCCTTCCGCAGCACTGCGCGGGCGCAGATCGGCCGCAACCGCGACTTCTGCTTCGAGGCGTTCCCGCGCCTGAAGGAACGGCGCACCCAGCTCGCCGGCAGCCTCAGCGGCGGCGAGCAGCAGATGCTGGCGCTCGGCCGCGCGCTCATGCTGGCGCCGCGCATCCTCCTGGTCGACGAGCCGTCGGTCGGCCTCGCGCCGATCCTGGTGAGCCGCACCATCGACAAGATCAAGGAATTGAAGGAGAGCTATCAGCTCACCGTGCTGATGGCCGAGCAGAACTTCAACCAGGCGATCCGCATCGCCGACCGCGGCTACGTCATCGTGCACGGCAAGATCGCGTTCGAAGGCCGCTCCGCCGACGAGCTCAACAACAACGACCTGATCCGGAAGTTTTATCTGGGACTCTGATGTCAGAGATCAGATGTCAGATGTCAGAGATCAGAACGAGTTTCTGACCTCCGTCATCTGATCTCCGTCATCTGACATCTGTCATCTGATTTCACTTCGCCTTTTCGTACGGATAGATCACGTTGCCGGATTTGTACTCCGACGGCGTGAGCACGACCTGGGTCGAGATGTCCTTGAACTGGCCGACGTCGTTGCCCTTGATGTTCTGGAACTGGATCTGCAGCACGCGCGACTGCGCCCACTCGCCGCTCTTGTCGAATTTCACGTCGCCGAGCACGGTCTTGAACGTGCCGGTGCGGATGTAGTCGGCGAGCTTGTCGTCGTTGAGGCTCTTGGTGGCCTCGACCGCCTGCTGCAGCACCTGCATCTGGGCGTAGGCCTGCGGCGCCATGTAGTAGCCCAGCGCATCGACGCCGGCGCCCGCGGCCCGCGCCTGGTACTTGGTCATGAGGTCCGTCACGCCGGGAAACATCATCTTGGGCGCCGGCAGCCAGAAATCGTAATTGACGAAGCCGTTGAGCGCCGGGCCGAGCGCGGTCTTGATCGAGGTGTTCTGCAGCCCGACCATGCCGCCGCCGATCATCTTCGGCTTGAAGCCGATCTCGTTGATGGAGCGCACCATGCCGACCGAATCGGGCGGATAGGAGCAGATCACCACGAGGTCCGGATTGGTCGCCTGCATCGCGCGCACGATCGGGGAGAAATCGGTGGTGTTGGGCGGATAGGTCCGGTCGTATACGACCTTGAGGCCGGCGGCCTTGGCGTTGTCGCGCACGCCGTCCGCCGCGTTGCGCTGGAACTCGGCGTCGGCCGCCACGACCGCAACGGTCTGCGGCTTCGGATCCTGCGCCATGGCCGTGTCGAAGAAGCCCTTGGTGAAGGCGCGCTTCGGATCCGGCCCCGACGGAATCATGACGAAATAGCGCGGATAGTTGAACTCGCTGTTGACCCCGAGGCCGAGCAATCCGATGAAGAGCTTGTTCTTCTGCATCGCCACCGGCATCGCCGGCGCCAGCATGTTGGTGCCGTAGCCGCCGATGATCAGGTCGACCTTGTCGATGTCGAGCAGCTTGGTGTAGATGCCGGGCACGCTCGCCGGATTGGTCTGATCGTCGTAGTAGATGAGCTTGACCGGGCGGCCGAGCATGCCGCCCTTGGCGTTGATCTCCTCTTCCCAGATTTTCTGCGCCAGCAGGGCCGACTGGCCGTTGGGACCGAGCCCGCCGGTTTGCGCCATGCCGAAGCCGATCTTGATCGGCTCGCCCGACTGGGCCGAAGCCGGCGCCGGCGACAGGACGAGGGCGCCGGCGGCCAGCAGGGCGGCGGCAAGCCAGGCGGACGTTGCGTAGTTCAGCTGACGGGGCATACGGTTCTCCTCCCGGTTGACGGTCATTTTGCGCATCTTATGCCGAAAGGGCGGCCCCCCGCCAAGGGGGCAATAACCCGCTCCCCCTCATGCTGAGGAGCCCGCCGCAGGCGGGCGTCTCGAAGCATGGCAGCAGACGCGTTTGCCGCCATGGTTCGAGACGCCGCACGCAAGTCGGCTGTAGCCGATTTGCGCATCAAACTTGCCGATCTCGGGTAAACCCGAGATCGGTGCACGGCTCACCATGAGGCCGCCGTTACTTCGTCGCGTCGCCCCCTTCGACGATGATGGTCTCGACCTCGCCGGCGCCGTTGCGGCGGAAGGCGGCGGCCTCCTGGTATTCGGAGGAGCCGAAGCATTGGACCGCCTGGTCGAAGGTCGGGAACTCGATGACGACGAAGCGGTGGAACTTGTCCGGCCCTTCCATCAGCTGATAACGCCCGCCGCGCGCCAAGATCTTGGCGCCGTAGCGGGCGAACAGCGCCGGCAGGCGGTCGGTGTATTTCTTGTACTCGACCGGGTCGTTCACCCTGGATCGGGCAACCCAATAAGCGGGCATGCTAACCTCCGAGTGGTAGGGTGGGCAAAGCCGCGCAGCGGCGTGCCCACGCGGACTAACATCCCCAGAAACCGTGGGCACGCGCCTTCGGCGCTTTGCCCACCCTACATGTGAAGGCCCCGCCATGCCGAGACTGATCGACATCTCCGTGCCGCTCGAGAACGATGTGGCGGCCGATCCGCCGGGGCGCGGGCCGCACATCGCCTACCGCAATCACCGCGAGACGCCGGCGGAGATCGTCGCCTTCTTCCCCGGGCTCAAGCCCGCGGATCTGCCGGACGGCGAGGGCTGGGCGGTCGAGCAGGTGAACCTCTCGACCCACAACGGCACCCATCTCGATGCGCCCTATCACTTCGCCTCGACCATGAACCGCGGCGAGCGCGCCATCACCATCGACGAGGTCCCGCTCGAATGGTGTTTTCAGCCGGGCGTAAAACTCGACTTCCGCCATCTGCCGGACGGTTACGTGGCGACCGCCAAGGACGTTGAAGCGGAGCTCGCGCGCATCGGCCACGCGCTCAAGCCGCTCGAGATCGTGCTGGTGAACACGGCGGCGGGCGCCGCCTATGGGCGGCCCGATTACGTCGCCACCGGCTGCGGCATGGGGCGCGAGGCCACCCTCTTCCTGCTGCGCCAGGGCGTGCGGGTGACCGGCACCGACGGCTGGAGCTGGGACGCGCCGTTCGTGCACACGCGGGAGAAATACCTCAAGACCGGCGACGCCGGCCTGATCTGGGAGGGCCACAAGGCCGGCCGCGAGATCGGCTATTGCCATATCGAGAAGCTGCACAACCTCGAAGCCTTGCCGCCGGCCGGCTTCACGGTGAGCTGCTTCCCAGTCAAGGTGCGCGCCGGCTCCGCCGGCTGGACCCGGGCCGTGGCGATTTTGCCGGAGTGAGCCGCGACTTGTGGGCTCCCTCTCCCCGCTTGCGGGGAGAGGGTTGGGGTGAGGGGGCCTG
>DASPZC010000391.1:0-8913 GCA_035636455.1 Xanthobacteraceae bacterium | reverse complement strand
CGACCTGTTCGAGACCTATGCGGTGACCACCGTCGCCACCATGGTGCTGGCGGCGATCTTCTTCGCCAATACGCCGCTGCTGCTGCCGATGATGACCTTGCCGCTGGCGATCGGGGGCGCCTGCATCGTCACCTCGATCATCGGCACGTTCTTCGTCAAGCTCGGCGCCAGCCAGTCGATCATGGGCGCGCTGTACAAAGGCTTCATCGCCAGCGCCGTGCTCTCGCTCGGCGGCGTCGCCCTCGTCATCCACTGGCTCATCGGCTTCGGGCCGATCGCCGGCACCGGCTACAGCGGCCTCGGGCTGTTCATCTGCGGCGCCGCCGGTCTCGTGGTGACCGGGCTCATCATCTGGATCACCGAGTATTACACCGGCACCAATTTCCGCCCGGTGCAGCTCATCGCCAAGGCGTCGATCACCGGCCACGGCACCAACATCATCCAGGGGCTGGCGGTGTCGCTGGAGGCGACGGCGCTGCCGACCATCGTCATCATCGCGGGCATCCTGGTTACCTACGCGGTCGCCGGCCTGTTCGGCATCGCCATTGCGGTGACGACCATGCTGGCGCTCGCCGGCATGGTGGTCGCGCTCGATGCGTTCGGCCCGGTCACCGACAATGCCGGCGGCATCGCCGAGATGGCGGGGCTGCCCAAGGAGGTGCGCAAGTCGACCGACGCGCTCGACGCGGTCGGCAACACCACCAAGGCGATCACCAAGGGCTACGCAATCGGCTCGGCCGGCCTCGGCGCGCTCGTCCTGTTTGCCGCCTACAACCAGGACCTCAAGTTCTTTGTGGCCAACACGGCGAACCATCCGTACTTCAAGGACGTGGCGCCGGACTTCGCGCTCAACAACCCATACGTGGTCGTCGGGCTCCTGTTCGGCGGGCTGTTGCCCTACCTGTTCGGCGCGCTCGGCATGACCGCCGTCGGCCGCGCCGCCGCGTCGATCGTCGAGGAGGTGCGCCGGCAGTTCAAGGAAAAGCCGGGCATCATGACCTACAAGGACAAGCCCGATTACGGCCGCGCCGTCGACATGCTCACCAAGGCGGCGATCAAGGAAATGATCGTGCCCTCGCTCTTGCCGGTGCTCTCGCCGATCGTGGTGTACTTCGCGATCTACTTCATCGCCGGCGGCGGGCCCGCCGGCAAGTCGGCGGCGTTCTCGGCGGTCGGTGCCATGCTGCTCGGCGTCATCGTCACCGGCCTGTTCGTGGCGATCTCGATGACGTCCGGCGGCGGGGCGTGGGACAACGCGAAGAAATACATCGAGGACGGCCACTACGGCGGCAAGGGATCGGAGGCCCACAAGGCGGCGGTGACCGGCGACACCGTCGGCGACCCCTACAAGGACACGGCCGGACCGGCGGTGAACCCGATGATCAAGATCACCAACATCGTGGCGCTGCTGCTACTGGCGGTGCTGGCGCACTGACGGCACCTGCACCCGAATCGCGGCGTGCTTGCTTTGTTTGCTGACCAGAAGGAAGGCATGGATGACCGGGACAAGCCCGGTCACAAATCTCAGTTCTTGAATATCTTGAAGATGTAATTCAGGTACGACAGCTCCTGCCCGGAGGTCGGGGTGGTGCGGCTGATGAAGTCGAATACCTTGCCGTCGCGCAGCCCGTAATTGGCGAGCCGTTCCACCCGGCGGTTCTTGTCGAAATAGACCGCGACCACCCGCTGGTCGACCATCTTCTGCGGCATGAAGGCGGTCTGTTCGGCGCGCTGGGAAATATAGTAGAACACCTCGCCGCTCACCGTGGCGACGGTGGAGGGCGTGCCGAGCACGATCAGCACCTGCTCCTGGGTAGCACCGAGCGGAACCTGCTCGAGCGCGCCCTCCGCCAGGACGTAGCCGTGCTGATAGGTCTGGGTGAAGCAGGCGCCGAGCGGCAGCCCGAGAACCATCAGGCCCGCCAGCGCGCGCACCGCGCGCGCCCATGGGCCGCGCATCCCGCCAAACCCCCGCATGCGATGGTCCCGCTATCCCCTCTGGCCGGAAGGCCGTTGACTAGAGCCGGACGGCTTTCTTCGAAGGTCGTCCGGCCCTAGCTTATTGTTGAAGCATGATCTTTTCCGAAAACCGGTACCCACTTTTCGGGATCATGCTGTAGCCCGCGCCCCGGTCGATTGCAACGCCATAAGGCAAGGAGCCGAGCGTGTTCCGCTGGCTAAGGCGCGACCCCCGGGGCGATACCATTGCCCGCCTCTATGGCGCGATCGTGGCGCAGGGGCGCGCCCCGGCCTTATACGCCGAGTACGGCGTGCCCGACACCGTGACCGGGCGGTTCGAGCTGATCGTGCTGCACCTGTGCCTGTTCGTCGGCCGGGTGCGCGGCGAGCGGGCGCCCATCCGCGCGCTCGGCCAGCGGGTGTTCGACTTGTTCTGCCGGGACATGGACCATAATTTGAGGGAAATGGGTATCGGCGATCTGGCGGTGCCGAAGCATATGCAGCGCGTGGCCGAGGCGTTCTATGGCCGCGCCGGGGCCTATGACGGCGCTCTGGCCGGCGAGGGGGAGGAGGCGCTTGCGGCCGCGCTGGCGCGCAATGTCTTTCCCGACGCGGCCGAGCCGCCAGCGGGAGCCCGGCGCCTGGCGCGATATGTGCGGGTTGCCCGCGCGGAGCTGGCCCGGCAGGACGGCGAAGCGTTCGTGGACGGGCGCTTACGCTTTCCCGATCCCAAAACGATCAGCGCGTCGCCGTGAGCGGCGCGCCGGAGCAAATCATGACAAAGTCCCAAATCCCCTGGAGCATGCCGGTGCGGCTCGACGACATCCCCGAGACCGGCCGGCGCGTCGAGCTGGAGGCCGACGCGGCGACGCGCGCCGCGCTCGCGCAAGCCGCGCGGGTCAACGGCGTGCCGCGGCTGCACGCGGCGTTCGACCTCGCGCGCAATGGCCGGGGCGGGCTGCATGTCACCGGCGTCGTGTCGGCGACCGTGCGGCAGACCTGCGTGGTGACCCTCGATCCGGTCGAGAACGAGGTCGAAGAGGCGATCGATCTCGTGTTCGCGCCGGCGCCCGCCGGCGGGGCGGCGAGCCCGGACGCGCCGATCAGCCCGGATGCCCCCGGGGTCGAGCCGCCGGAGGTGCTGATCGACGGGACGGTCGACCTCGGCGCCCTCGCCACGGAGTTTCTGCTGCTCGGCATCGATCCTTATCCGCGCAAGCCCGGGGCGGTGTTCGAGCCGCCGTCGACTGGCGATCCGGGCGAAAGCCCGTTCGCGGCACTCGCGGGCCTGCGCACGGGGCGCGGCAAACGGCGCGGTTGAGCGGGCCGCGGCGCGCCGATGCGGCCCTGCGCGCAACCGTCACAAGTGTGTTGTGTCGGCCGGTCGACACGGTATTGTCGCCGGTCCCGCGGCCGGTCATCGCGCTCTGCGGAACAGCATCCGGCGCCGGGAAGCTTGCCGCCAAGGTCAATCCATGTCCGATAAGGTCCGCATCGCGCTCGACGCCATGGGGGGCGACGTGGGCGCATCGGTGGTCGCGCCGGGCGCCGACTTGGCGCTGCTGCGCCATCCGGACACCGAGTTCGTCCTGTTCGGCGACCAGGCCGTGATCGCGCCGCTGTTGAACGAGCGGCTGCGGGCGGCCTCCCGCATCGTCCACACCGACGTGGCGGTGCGCATGGACGACAAGCCGAGCCAGGCGCTGCGCAACGGCCGATGGAAGTCGTCGATGTGGCTCGCCATCGACGCGGTGAAGAAGGGCGAGGCCGACGTCGCCGTCTCGGCCGGCAATACCGGTGCGCTGATGGCGATGGCGAAGTTCAATCTGCGGACCATGCCGGGCATCGACCGTCCGGCCATCGCCGCGCTGTGGCCGACGCTCACCGGCGAGGCGATCGTGCTCGACGTCGGCGCGTCGATCGGCGCCGATGCGCAGCACCTGGTCAATCTCGCGGTGATGGGAAGCGCGATGGCGCGCGTGCTGTTTGACCTCGATTGCCCGACGGTCGGCCTGCTCAATATCGGCGTCGAGGAGGTCAAGGGCCTCGAAGAGGTGCGCGAAGCCGGCCGCATGCTGCGCGAGGCGATGCTGCCGGACTTCAATTACATCGGCTTCGTCGAGGGAACCGAGATCGGCACCGGCAGGGTCGACGTGGTCGTCACCGAAGGCTTTGCCGGCAACATCGCCATCAAGGTCGCCGAAGGAACGGCGCGCCAGCTCGGCCAATATCTGCGCAGCGCGATGAGCCGCACCTGGCGGGCGCAGGTCGGCTATCTGCTCGCGCGCCAGGCGTTCGCCATGGTGCGCGACAAGATGGATACGCGCAAAGCCAACGGCGGGGTATTCCTCGGCCTCAACGGCATCGTCATCAAGAGCCACGGCGGCGCCGACGCGGAAGGCTTCGCCGCGGCGGTCGACCTCGGCTACGACATCGTGCGCTACGAGCTGATCGCGAAGATCAGGCAGACGCTCGATCACTACGCGCACCGCGACGCAGACGCCGGCAAGGTCGGCGAGGTCGCCACGTGACCGTCATGCGTTCTGTCGTGCTCGGCTGCGGCAGCTATCTGCCCCAGCGCGTGCTCAGCAACGCCGATCTCGCCCGCACGGTCGAGACGTCGGACGAGTGGATCGTTCAGCGCACCGGCATCCGCGAGCGCCACATCGCCGCGCCCGGCGAGCTCACGTCGGATCTCGGGCTCGCGGCGGCGCGCGCCGCGATCGCCGATGCGGGCATCGACGCACAGACGATCGATCTGATCGTGGTGGCGACCTCGACGCCGGACAACACCTTTCCGGCGACCGCGGTGTCGATCCAGTCGGGGCTCGGCATCACGCACGGCGCGGCGTTCGATCTGCAGGCGGTCTGCTCCGGTTTCGTCTATGCGCTGGCGACCGTCGAAGGCCTGATGCGCATCGGCACCAGCAAGCGCGCGCTGGTGATCGGGGCGGAGACCTTCTCGCGCATTCTCGACTGGAGCGACCGCGGCACCTGCGTCCTGTTCGGCGACGGCGCCGGCGCGCTTGTGCTCGACGCGCAGCGCCAGCCGGGCGCCCGGGAGGACCGCGGCCTGCTCACCGCGCACCTGCGCTCGGACGGCCGCTACAAGCTCAAGCTCTACGTCGACGGCGGCCCGTCGTCGACCCAAACGGTCGGGCACTTGCGCATGGAAGGCCGCGAAGTCTTTCGCCACGCGGTGGCGATGATCACCGACGTGGTCGAGGACGCGTTCAAGGAGACCGGCTATACGGCCGCGGATATCGACTGGTTCGTGCCGCATCAGGCCAACAAGCGCATCATCGACGGCTCGGCGCACAAGCTCGGAATCGATCCCGCCAAGGTGATCACCACCGTCGACAGGCACGGGAACACGTCGGCGGCGTCGATCCCGCTCGCGCTCGCGGTCGCGGTGGCGGACGGGCGGATCAAGCGGGGCGACCTCGTCCTGCTCGAGGCGATGGGAGGCGGGTTCACCTGGGGGGCGGCGATGCTGCGATGGTGATATCGAGCGGCGGGTTTTTCCCGCGCGGGGCCGTTGACCCTGCGCGGACATGTGAATATCGTGAAAATTCATATGGATATCGCCGAGAGCGGGGCAGGGCGATGGCTGGGAAAACGGTAACGCGCGCGGACTTGTGCGAGGCGGTCTATCAGAAGGTCGGGCTGTCGCGCACGGAATCCGCGTCCTTGGTCGAGGTCGTCCTCAAGGAAATAACCGACTGCCTGGAGCGCGGGGAGACCGTCAAGCTTTCCTCGTTCGGATCGTTCGTGGTACGCAAGAAAGGCCAGCGGATCGGCCGCAATCCCAAGACGGGCAAGGAAGTGCCGATCTCGCCGCGGCGTGTCATGGTGTTCAAACCGTCCGCGATCCTCAAGACGCGCATCAATGCGGGGCTCGACGGCGGACGCAAATAGAGCATTTTTCGCAAGACCGGACGGCGGTGTTGCGGAAAAATGCGGCAAAGCAGGCTAGGGTTCGGGAGCCCGGGGGAGTATTCGGCGTGGACAAGGCGCCCGACGCGTTTCGCACCATCAGTGAGGTCGCGCAAGACCTGGATCTGCCGCAGCACGTGCTGCGGTTCTGGGAGACGCGCTTCGCGCAAATCAAGCCGATGAAGCGCGGCGGCGGCCGCCGCTATTACCGGCGCGAGGACGTCGACCTGCTGCGCGGCATCCGGCACCTGCTCTACGGCGAGGGCTACACGATCCGCGGCGCCCAGCGCATCCTCAAGGACGAAGGCGTCAGGTTCGTGCAGTCGGTATGGCGCAGCGACGCGCCGCAGCCCGCGCGCTCGGCGAGCGACGCCGAGCGCGGCGACGCGGTCCATGCTTCGCCGGACAACGGGCCGGAGCCCGAGGAGGAGAGCGGCCGCGGCCGCGGCTTCTTCGGCATCCTGCCGTCGCTGCTCGGCGGCGAGACCGAGCGGCCCGGCCCGGCGGAGGAGCATGCCGCCCGCATCGAGCCGATGCTGGCGGATGTGGAGAAGCCCGCCCCCGCCGCGCGAGCGCAGGCGCGCGCGCCGGCGCCCGCCGGCTCGACCGAAGCGGCGCGCCCGGCGCCGTCGTCGAACGGCCTGTCGCACGATGAGCTGCATGCGCTGCGCGCGACGCTCAACGAGCTCGGCGAATGCAAGCAGCTGCTCGACGGCGCGCTGTCCGAGGAGTGAGATCGGCAAACGACCGCCGCTGGGCGGCGCCGCACCGGCGGCATGTGTTCGTCCGCTACCCTTGATCGTTGCGGGCGAGGACGCCGCGGGTGGCGCGGTCGGGGCCGAAATCGTCGACGCTGTCGATCGACATCAGCTCGGCGAGCCGCGTGCGGGCGCGGTTGACCCGGCTCTTGATGGTGCCGACCGCGCAGCCGCAAATATCGGCCGCCTCCTCATAGGAGAAGCCCGACGCGCCGACCAGGATGAGCGCCTCGCGCTGGTCGGCCGGCAGCTTGGCAAGCGCCTCGCGGAATTCCTGAAATTCGACGCGTCCTTCCTGCTCCGGATGGGATTTCAGGCCTTCGGCGTAGCTGCCGTCGCTGTCCTCCACCTCGCGCCGCCGCTTGCGGTACTCCGAGCGGAACAGGTTGCGCAGGATGGTGAACAGCCAGGCCGACATGTTGGTGCCGGGCTCGAACGAGTCGATGTTGGCGAGCGCGCGCAGCAGCGTCTCCTGCACGAGGTCGTCGGCGCGATCGACATTGCCGGACAACGAAATGGCGAACGCGCGCAGGCTCGGCACTGCGGCGAGAACCGCATCGCGCACTGAGGGGTCGAGATTCATCGAGCGATTTCCTGCTGCGTCGCTCGCTATTTCTTGCCCTGCTGCTCGAGGCGGTCCAGCAACTCGCGAAAGCGGTCGGGCACCCCCTGGCCCACGACGTCGTCGTACATCGCGCGAAGCTGTTGTCCGATCTTCCCCCTGATGTCGCGCCCAAGGCTCGGCTTGGAATCTGCGGCGGGATCTTGTGCAGGCACGGACGATCGCGGCTCGGTCGACTTACGCTTCTTCATTTCAATCCTCGCCACCCGCGCCCATATATCCGACAGGGTCGGCGGGCCCCCGTGCGGTCGCCAACGCCGGGTCCGCAGAATGGTTCCGAACGCATGGAACTTTTTTTCGGCTGCCGGGTTTTGCACTATACTCTCGGTCCAACCGACTTGGGGAGGGCTCAAAAGGTGTCCATATCTCAAGCTGTTGCCCAGCATCTGCCTTATCTGCGCCGCTATGCCAGGGCGCTGACCGGCAGCCAAAGCTCGGGCGATGCCTATGTGGCCGCGACCCTCGAGGCGCTGATCGAGGAGCCGGCCGTGCTCAACGTCGGCGGGCCGTTGCGCGTCGAGCTTTATCGGGTCTTCTCCCGCATCTGGAATTCGGTGCCGGTGAACGGCGCCTCCGAGCCGACCGATCGGCGCTATCCGGTCGAGCAGCGGCTCACCCACATCACGCCGCGGCCGCGCCAGGCGTTCCTGCTGATCGCGCTCGAAGGCTTCTCCGAGGACGAGGCGGCGCAAATCCTCGGCGTCGACGTCTCGGCCCTGCGCAGCCTGGTCGAGGAATCGGGCCGCGAGCTGGCCGCCGAGATCGCGACCGACGTGCTGATCATCGAGGACGAGACCTTCATCGCCATGGACCTCGAAAGCCTGGTGGAGAGTCTCGGCCACCGGCCGGTGGGCGTCGCGCGCACCCATGCGGAGGCGGTGTCGCTTGCCAAGACCCATCAGCCGGGACTCATCCTGGCGGACATCCAATTGGCCGACGGCAGCTCGGGCCTCGACGCGGTCAACGAGCTGCTGCAGTCGTTCGAAGTGCCGGTGATCTTCATCACCGCCTATCCGGAACGTTTCCTCACCGGCGAGCGTCCGGAGCCGGCGTTCCTGATCGCCAAGCCGTTCCAACCGGCGACCGTTTCGGCGGTGGTCAGCCAAGCCCTGTTCTTCGAGCGCCGCGCCAAGCGCCGCCGCCCGGCCGCGTGATGGCAAGGCCGGTCGAGCAGCTCGCGGGCAACCCTGCAAACGCCCGGAAAGGCAAAGGCGTAGTCGACGTTGCCGTCGACTACGCCTGAGAATGGCCGGCCGAGCACGAGGGGGAGGGGAATGGCGGCCGGTCGCCATGACAATGCGCAGGCCGCAAAGAAGTTCCGGCGGCCCGTCAACCGGGCGCCCCGAGGAATTCGATGATCTCCATGCTGTTTACCCGGCTGTTCGGGGGGGCGCGAAAGCTCACGGAGGCCAATGAACGTCTGCGCCGGGAGGTGGCGGCGCACGAGGCGACCTTGCGCGAGCTGGAGACCGCCCGCCGGGAGCTCGAGCAGCGCGTCATCGAGCGGACCAAGGAGCTGAGCCTGATCACGGCGCGGTTCGAGACCGCGCTGCGCGGCGCCAAGGTCTACGTCTTCTCCCAGGACACCGACCTTCGTTACACCTGGGTGTACAGCCCGCGCGCCGGCACCTCCGGCGC
>DASPZC010000390.1:0-7043 GCA_035636455.1 Xanthobacteraceae bacterium | reverse complement strand
TGGCGCGTGCCGTGATAGCCGGGCACGACCGGCACACCGGCCTTCTCCATCAGCGCCTTGGCGGCGTCCTTGAGGCCCATGGCGCGGATGGCGGCGGGCGGCGGTCCGATGAACGCGATGCCGGCGGCGGCGCAGGCCTCGGCGAACTGCGGGTTCTCGGCGAGGAAGCCGTAGCCCGGATGGAGGCATTGCGCGCCGGCGCGCCGGGCGATGTCGATCAGCCGGTCCGCCGCGAGATAGCTGTCGCGCGCGGGGGCCGGGCCGACGAGATGCGCCTCGTCGGCGAGCCGCGCGTGCGGCGCGCCTTCATCCGCCTGCGAATAGACCGCGATGGTGCGCAGCCCGAGCCGCCTGGCGGTGCGGATGATCCGGCAGGCGATCTCGCCGCGGTTGGCGATGAGGACCGATGCGAACATGAGGTCTCTTCGTCCCTGCCCGTTCACGGGAAGGGATTATCACGTCCCGGCTCGGCGCGGGGCTACTGCTGGCGGGGCGGACTTGAGGAGCCGCTCGAGGTCGCCGGGGGCGCGATCGGCACCGGCTGCTGGGCCGGCTGCGCCGCTTGCGGGCGGGGCGCCGCGGGGCGCGCCGCCGGCGGCGTTGTCGGCGGGCGGCGCGCGGCAGGGGCCGGCGCGGCGGCAGCGGGAGGCGGCGCGGCCGCCGGCGGCTCGGTATTCATGATGCTCACCGGCGGGATCGACGATGCCGACGGGAACATGATTCCCGACGCCGGGGCCGGATTCGTGGGCGCGGCGGCGGTCGGGGTGCCCGGACGCGTACGGCTCGGCCATGCCGCCGCACTGCGCGCGACCAGACCTTCGAACAGCCGCTCGTTGAGATTGGCGCGAACCCGATTGGGGTCGGACAATCTGTCCAGCGCCTCGCATTTGCTCGCCGTGCAGCCCTCGCGCACGCTCAGCACCTGGGCGAGGAAGCCGAACCGGTCGGCCTGAAGGGTGCGGCGCAGTCCGTCGAGGTTCGCGTCGTAGCCCGGGTCCTTGCCGTGCGCATAGTCGAGCCCGTCCGCGAGCAGCGACCAGCGCGCCGCGACCAGCGCGGTCGCCGCGCCCACGGTCTCGGGACCGGCGAACAGGATTTTTTCGCACGAGCCGTCGACCGCGTCGCCGAGCCCGGGCTCGAGGCAGCCCAGCACCGAGGTTGGCGCCAGCACGCGCGAGTTCAGCTCGGCGAGCCGCTGCTCGAGGGCGCGGCGCTCGTCGGCGCGCGCGCGCTCGTCGAACCGCGTGACGAGGGCCCAGGCCACCGCTGCCGCAAGCACCAGGAAGGCGACCCGCACCAGGGTCCCGATCAGGTCGGTGGCGCGGAACAACGCGAGGATGAGCAGCACCAGCAAGAGCACCGCCGCGCCGCCCGCCGCCCACACGGGCAGCGTCAGCGTTCCGGACGCGAGGTCGAGACCCGGGAAAGACAGATTGTCGAGCATGAGAGTCGCCGCACCCTGGTTGATTGCGGCACAGTATGAACCACTTGAGAAGTCGGGGCCACCCTAAAGAAAGTTCGGCGGTTTTACGCAGCGGAGGTGACAAGCTACCGGCGCAGCGCTCCCTGTCAGGCGTAGGTCACGAGCTGCATCCCCTCAATGTCAAAAAGGCGCTCGCCATGATGGTGCGCGTGCTCGCGGGGCGGCTCATATGGTTTTCGCGACGTGACGACGACCGTCACGGTCAAGTTCTTGCCCTTCTTCATCGCGCGCTTGAGCGCGTCGGTGACGACGACGCGGCGGTATCCCCGGGTAAGCGGATGGGAGGGCCTGTCGTCAAAGCGGCGAGGCGGCCTCTCCGGCACGTCGCAATGCCCCTCGTCGCCGTAGCACTTCTCATGGCCCAGCATCGAGAATTGTCCGGCGTAAGTCGGGCGTTTCTCGCTGGCACTTTTCGCGGTGACCTTGGCGTCATTGAAATAGACATATGCCGTGAAGGTCGGCCGAAAGTGATTGATGCCGTAGAACTCGAGATGGGCGCGGCTGAAGTCGCGCGGCGCGCCGTGCTCGAACGGCCCGTAGACGTATCTTTCCTCGGTCATGTCGTGGCTCCAAGGCTGATCTCGGTTGCCGAAGCGGCATATTCGTAACCCAGGCTTTCGACGTCGAGCACGTCCCCGACGCGCTTGCCAAACGGAATCAGCTCCATGTCCAGGAGGCCGGGCGGAATATTGCGTACCCCGTGCCGCACCTGCCAAACGTACCAGAGCCGATCGATCATCGAGTGGTGCGCGAAGAAAATGGGATCAAAGGCGGCATACTCCAACGATTCCATATCGCCTCCAATCCAACCGTGTACCGAATCGTGAATGCTTTCCAATCCATCGGAGAACGTACTGAAGTGGGTCTGGCTCAACAGGCGCTCGACGCGAGCGGCCGAAGGAAGGCCGGATGGACTACCGGGGTCGCGCGTGGTGAAGCGATCGACCGGAGTGGCACCGGAAACCCTGATGTGCGAGTCGAAAAGCGGATTGTGCTCTCCGCCGACGGTCTCGGCCGCATAGGCCTCGGGTACCCCGCGTTGGGTCGTCCAATCCCACCAAGGAAGCGCAACTCCGTCGGCCTCCACCTTCATTGCATCTTGCAGGGCCTGCTCAAGCCACCACAGATAGGCACGGTGCCACGGCAACAGCAGGCGTGCTCGGACCCGCGGGTTCTTCTGATTTCTTTGGTGATGCCAGCAGTACCAGTTCGGCTCGCCGTGAAATCCGGCGATGTGATTGTAGCCGCGCTTGTCGCGAATCGCCTGAATTTTGGCCATCGCCCGGCGAAAGCGCTGCATGTGGGGATTGTTAGGGGCTCCGACCCGGAGCCGGTACACCATAGAGCCCGCCATGCCGATCCTCCCCTGCTGACAAGCGTAGTTTCACACACTACAACAGTTACGTGCGTCGGCAATAGTCGTTTTTCCGATGGCCTTCGCGCTTGCAGCGGACGCGGTTGACGGACGGCTGCCCGGTTGCGGATGATCGCCCCATCAACGAGACTGTTCGGGAGGAGAAAGTTCATGTCGGGTACTCAGGTCGCACGAGTCGTCGCCCTTTCGCTTCTGCTCGCCGGCGCGATCGTGCAGTCGGCGGTCGCGCAACCGCAGCCGGCCCCGCCCGCGTCCGGCGGGCCGGTGGACGCGGCGCTCAGCGAGGATCTGGTCGTCGCCAATCACGTGCTGACCGACCAGGGCGTGCTCGACGGGTTCGGCCACGTGAGCGTGCGCCATCCCGGCAATCCGAGCCGGTTCCTGATGTCGCGCTCGCTGGCGCCGGCGCTGGTGAAGGCCGACGACATCATGGAATACGACCTCGACGGCAGTCCGGTCGACGCCAAGGGGCGCACCAGCTTCCTCGAGCGCTTCATCCACGCCGAGGTCTACCGCGCGCGGCCCGACGTGATGGCGGTGGTGCACAGCCATTCGCCCAGCGTCATCCCGTTCGGCACCACCCAGATGGCGATGCGGCCGATGTATCACATCGCCGCCTTCCTCTCGCCGAGCGTGCCGGTGTTCGAGATCCGCAAGGCCGCCGGGATGACCAACATGCTGGTCGCCAATTCGGAGATCGGCAAGGCGCTGGCGCAGACGCTGGGCAACGCGTCGGTGGCGCTGATGCGCGGCCACGGCAACGTCGTCGTCGGCCCGTCGCTCACGCTGGCGGTGTTCCGCGCGGTCTATACGGAAACCAACGCTCGCCTGCAGGCGCAGGCGGTGGGGATCGGCGGGCCGATCACCTTCCTCGATCCGGAGGAGGCCGAGAAGGCCAACAAGGTGCTGGAGCAAATCCACCTGCGCGCCTGGGATCTGTGGAAGCGCGCGGCGCTCGCCAACATGAAGAAGTGATACGGAAATCCGTTTGATCGATGCGGGCGCCCTTCACCTCTCCCCGCAAGCGGGGAGAGGGAATCACGGCGTCAACGATCCCAGTCGAGCTGGCTTTCCTTGGCGACGCGCTCGTAAGGCTCGCCGTCGCTCTTGATCCGGTAGAGAAACTCGTCCCCTTCCGACGGCAGCAATTTGACGACCTGAAAGCTTCCGCTGGTCTTGGATCGGCCGAACGCCCCCGCGGTGTATTGGACCGTCTGTCCGACCGTGTACTTGTGACCCGCCACAGTCGATCTCCCTTCCGTAAAAACGTACGCAACCCCGGCGGCACCCCCACCGCGCGCGGTTCGCGTCATCTGTCTTGCATATCAATACTATAGCAGGAACCGGCCGGATTGTCTCACAAGGATGTGACGGTATCACAGTATGGTAAAGACGCCCCGCGGGAACGCGGGACCATGGTTGGGCGTTCTTGTGCCGACCGCTTCATCGTTCCGCCGACCCCTAAGGGGAGTGAGCCATGCGGGTATTTCTCGGAATCGTCATCGGCATTTTCCTGACCATCGCGTCCACCTTCATCGTCGACACGCTGACCACCGGGCCCGGGACCGCCACGGCGCAAACAACCGTCGAGCGCAAGCCCATGGTGAACTGGGACGTGGTGGGCAAGAACTGGCACGTGTTCAGCGAGCGCGTCCGCTACGGCTGGAACCGGCTGTCGACCGGATGACAGATGTCAGATGTCAGATGTCAGATGTCAGATGACAGAGGTCAGAGGCAATCTGACATCTGGCATCTGACATCCGTCCTCACATCCTGAACACCCCGAACCTCGTCTCCGGGATCGGCGCGTTGAGCGCGGCGGAAAACGCCAGCGCCAGCACGCGGCGGGTTTCCTGCGGGGCGATGATGCCGTCGTCCCATAGGCGCGCGGTCGCATAATAGGGATTGCCCTCGCGCTCGTAATTGGCGCGGATCGGCTGCTTGAATTTGTCCTCCTCCTCGGCGCTCCAGCTTCCGCCCGCCGCCTCGATGTTGTCGCGCCGCACGGTGGCGAGCACCGAGGCCGCCTGCTCGCCGCCCATCACCGAAATGCGCGCGTTGGGCCAGATGAACAGGAAGCGCGGCCCGTAGGCGCGCCCGCACATGCCGTAATTGCCGGCGCCGTACGAGCCGCCGATTATCAGCGTGACCTTGGGCACCTGCGCGCACGACACGGCGGTCACCATCTTGGCGCCGTCCTTGGCGATGCCGCCGGCCTCGTAGTCGCGCCCGACCATGAAGCCGGAAATGTTCTGGATGAACAGCAGCGGCACCCGGCGCTGGCAGGCCAGCTCGATGAAGTGCGCGGCCTTGAGCGCGCTCTGCGAATAGAGAATGCCGTTGTTGGCGAGGATGCCGAGCGGCATGCCGTGCAGGTGAGCAAAGCCGGTGACGAGGGTGGTGCCGTAGAGCTTCTTGAACTCGTCGAACTCCGAGGCGTCGACCAGGCGCGCGATCACTTCGCGCACGTCGTACTGCTTCTTGAGGTCGACCGGCACGATGCCGTCGAGCTCGGCCGCGTCGTAGGCCGGCTCGCGCGGCGGCGCGAGCGCAAGGTCGACGCGCTTGACCGTGTTGAGGTTGGCGACGATGCGCCGGCAGATGGCGAGCGCGTGGTTGTCGTCGGCGGCGTAGTGGTCGGCGACGCCCGATTGCCGCGCGTGCACGTCGGCGCCGCCGAGGTCCTCGGCGGAGACCACCTCGCCGGTCGCCGCCTTCACCAGCGGCGGGCCGCCGAGAAAGATGGTGCCCTGCTTGCGCACGATGATGGTCTCGTCCGACATGGCCGGCACGTAGGCGCCGCCCGCGGTGCACGAGCCCATCACCACGGCGATCTGCGGGATGCCGAGCCCCGACAAGGTCGCCTGGTTGTAGAAGATGCGGCCGAAATGCTCGCGGTCGGGAAACACCTCGGTCCAGTGCGGCAGGTTGGCGCCGCCGGAATCGACCAGATAGATGCACGGCAGCCGGTTTTCCCGCGCGATCTCCTGGGCGCGCAGGTGCTTCTTCACCGTCATCGGATAATAGGTGCCGCCCTTGATGGTGGAATCGTTGCACACGATGGCGCATTCGCGCCCCTCGACGCGGCCGATGCCGGTGATGACGCCGGCGCCGTGGATCGCGTCCTCGTACATGCCGTTGGCGGCGAGCGGCGACAGCTCGAGGAACGGCGCGCCCGGGTCGATGAGGCGCATCACCCGCTCGCGCGGCAAGAGCTTGCCGCGCTCGAGATGGCGCTCGCGCGCCTTGTCCGGACCGCCGAGCGCCGCCTCGGCGCGCCGGCGCTCCAGCTCGGCGACGAGCGCGCGCATCTGCGCGGCATTGGCGCAGTGGTCTTCCGCGCCGGCGTCGACCACGGAGGCGATTTTCGCCACGCCCTTCCCTCCCGGATTCGCGTATGCACACCACTATGGCGCGCAAGCGCGATCAAGGGAACCGGACGATCGGGAGAGGGAAAAGGGCGCGCGGGCGCCACACTGAGGAAGCGACTGATCAGGCTGCGCGGCGGGGATCACATCCTCTTCCCCGCTCTTCGCCGCGTGGTAGCCCGCGCAGGAGAACTATAGCACGACGATTTTCGCGCGCCAGCGCAATCGCCGGGCGAATTGTGGCGGCGGTGAATTGTGGGGATAACTTCCGCTGCGACGAGGTCAAGCCATGGCGCGCGGAAACGAGATCAGTGCCGGCCTGCTGGTGTTTCGCCGGGAGCCGCGCCTCGAAGTGCTGCTCGGTCATCCGGGCGGTCCCTATTGGGCGCGCAAGGACGACGGCGCTTGGTCGATCCCCAAGGGCCTCGTCGAGCAAGGCGCCGACCTGCTCGCCACCGCGCGGCGCGAGTTCACCGAGGAGACCGGCCTCTCCGCCGACGGCGAATTCATCGCGCTTGCGCCGGTGCGGCAGAAGAGCGGAAAGCTCGTCCACGCCTTCGCGGTCGAGGCGGACCTCGACCTTGCCGGCTTCGTCAGCAACACGTTCGAGATCGCCTGGCCGCCGCGATCAGGCCGGCGGCAAAGCTTTCCGGAGATCGATCGGATTCAATATTTCGACGTGCCCACGGCGCTGCGCAAAATCATCCCGTATCAGCAACCGTTCATCTGCGAGCTGGCTGAAAGACTCGGCGAGGCCCTCCCGGCCTCATGGTGAGGAGCCGCGCGCAGCGGTGGCTTTGCACAAAGGGACTTGCAC
>DASPZC010000389.1:0-4248 GCA_035636455.1 Xanthobacteraceae bacterium | reverse complement strand
ATCCGGGGTGGATACCGGTTTTCGGAAAAGATCATGCTCCAATAGTAAACCTTGGTTTGCTTACACCATCGAGCACGAAGCGGCGGAACCGGTCGGCCTCCTCGACCGCGAGGGCGACCGGCAGCGCCCGCGCGCGGGCGGAGAGCGGCCCCACCGCACGGTCGCCGCGGAAGCGCAGCAGATCTTTTTCCGTGGTCACCAGGGTGAGGCCGTAACGGTCCGCCTGCGCCATCAGGGTCGCGGCATCGATCGCTCCGTAGCGATGGTGGTCGGGAAACCCGCGGCACGCCGGCGCGTCGATGCCGGCCTCTGCGAGCGTGGCAAAGAACTTGTCGGGATCGCCGATGCCCGCGAAGGCCAGCACCTGCCGGCCCTTGAGCGCGGCGACCGCGGTTGCGTCCGGCACCAGCCGGCCATGAAACAGCGCGAGGCCGCGCGCCTGCGCGGCTTCCGCGACCGCGGGCGCGCCCGCTTCGCCGCCGATCACGAGCAGCGCCTGGGCGCGCTCGAGCTGCGGCCCGAGCGCCGCCCGCAACGGGCCTGCCGGGAGGACGCGGCCGTTGCCGATCCCGCGCCGCGCATCGATCACCAGCACCGACAAATCCTTCGCCAGCGCCGGGTTCTGGAAGCCGTCATCCATGACGATGACGCTGGCGCCGGCCGCCTGCGCGACGCGCGCGCCGGCCAGGCGGTCGCGGGCGACGACGGTCGGCGCGGTCTGCGCAAGCAACAGCGGCTCCTCGCCGACGTCGCGCGCGCGATGCGCCCGCGCATCCACCACGACCGGGCCGGCGAGCCGTCCGCCATAGCCGCGCGTGAGGAAGACCGGCCGCTCGTCGGCCGCGCTCAGCAGCCGGGCGACCGCGATGGCGGTCGGCGTCTTGCCGGCGCCGCCCACGGTCGGATTGCCGATGCACAGGACCGGCGTGCCGATGCTCTCGCCCGGTCGCGCCAGCCGCCTTGTCGCGACCGCGTCGTAGATGCGCGCGAGCGGCGCCAGAGCGGCGGCGGCCACGCTGCGCTCGCGCCACCAGAACGACGGCGCGCGCATGGCCTCACCCCTGCTCGAGGCGAAGCTGCATCAGATAGGGCTCGAGCGCGGCGAGCGTGCGCTCGAGCGCGCCGCCGAGCGTCTCGACCGTGGACAGCGCCGCGTCGGACACCGCCTCGCGCGCCTTGGCGTCGGTGAGCCAGGCGCCGAACCGCACCGTGAGCTTGTTGACGTCGTTGATTTCCTCGGCGCCGCGCGCCTCGTCGAGGGCGGAATAGATCTCGGTGAAATTCCACACGTGCGGGCCGTGCAGGATCGCCGCGCCGAGCTTCGCCGCCTCGATCGGATTCTGCCCGCCGCGGCGCACCAGCGAGCCGCCCATGAACACGATCGGCGAGAGCCGATAAATCAGGCCGAGTTCGCCGATCGTGTCGGCGACGTAGATTTCGGTGCCGCGGTCGGGCACCGGGCCGCGCGAGCGCATGACCGCCGGCAGGCCGGCGACCGAGGCGATGTCGACGATGCCGGTGCCGCGCTCGGGATGGCGCGGGGCGATGATGGTCAAGAGGCCGGGGAAGCTCGTGCGCAGCCGCCGGTGCGCGTCGATGACGACCGCCTCCTCGCCCGCATGGGTGGACGCGGCGACGATGATGGGCCGCTTGCCGAGTGCGCGCTGCATGGCGGCGAGCTTGCCCGCATCGACCGGCGGCGCCGGCACGTCGAGCTTGAGGTTGCCGGTCATGCTCACGCGCGGGGCGCCCAGCTCGGAATATCGTTCGGCATCGCCTTCCGACTGCGCGAGGCACAGGTCGAAGCGGCGCAGCAGCGAAGCGATCGTCGCCGGCAGGTAGCGCCAGCGCGCGAACGAGTGCGCGGACAGGCGGCCGTTGACGAGGATCAGCGGAATCGCCCGCTCGGCGCTCGACATGATCAGGTTCGGCCACAGGTCGGACTCGGACAGCAGCGTCAGGTCGGGCCGCCAGTGGTCGAGGAAGCGCTTGATGAAGCGCGGCGTATCGACCGGCACGAACTGATGGATGGCGCCGGGCGCCAGGCGCTGCTCGGCGAGCCGCGCCGAGGTCACGGTGCCCGAGGTGACGAGCACGTTGAAGCCGCGCGCGCGCAGCCGCTCGACCAGCGGGATCACCGCCAGCATTTCGCCGACGCTCGCGCCGTGCGCCCAGATGAGCGGACCCTGCGGCCGCACGACCGCGCTCTCTCCGCGCCGCTCGGGCAGCCGCTCGGGATGCTCCTTGCCGCGCTTGAGGCGGCGCGCCAGCACGATCGGCGCGAGCGGCGTCGCGGCGGCGGCGAGCCGCCGGTAGGCGCGCAGCGTCAGCGGCAGCCGCTCAGTCACGTGCCGCCTCGCCGCGTCGCTCGGACACCTTGGCGCAGGGCGCCGCATAGTCGCGCCCGGCGCCTCGATCGACGACGTTCATTCGATGTCTTTTCCGCTGCCCCTCGGGGGCATTGCTATAGCCTATGGACGCCTGGTTGTCTTGCGAATGTCCGAGGTTGCAATGCCGCCGGATTTGTTCCAGGACACCCCGCGCCGGCGGCTGTTGGCCGCGGAAATGCGGAAAAATAAAGACGCTTTACGGCACGAGCCTCTACGGGATGTTCAAGAAGCTTTCAACGTCGGAGCCCGTCTACGCGATCGGCGGCTTCCTGATGTTTTGCTACTTCCGTTTCGTCATCCTGACCAACCGCATCATTCGCGTTCCCCATGACAGATTCTTCGCGCCGTGGGACGCGGAGCCGGTCATCTTCGCCATGTGGCACGGCGAGCATTTCCTGCTGCCGTTCTTCGTGCGGCGCACCGACCCGGTCAGCGTGATGATCACGCTGCATCGCGACGGCGAGATCGCGACCCGCTATTGCGGCCATCTCAAGTTCAAGGTGGTGCGCGGCTCCGGCGATCACGGCAAGGAGTTCGTGCGCAAGCGGGCGGTGCGGGCGTTCACGGCGCTGCTGCGCCTGCTCAAGCGCGGCGAGCATGTCGCCATGACGGCCGACGTGCCGAAGGTCGCGCGCGTCGCCGGGATGGGCATCGTCACCCTCGCCAAGCACTCGGGCTGCCCGATCGTGCCGACCGCCATGGGGGTGAGCCGCCGCTTCCGTTTGAACAACTGGGACCGCACGTGCATCGCGCTCCCCTTCGGCCGCATGGTCATGGTGCGCGGCGAGCCCATTCGCGTGCGGCGCGACGCGGACGAGGCGGCGCTCGAGGAGGCGCGCCGCACCGTCGAGGCGCGGATGAACGAGATTACCGCGCGCGCCTATGCGCTCGCCGACGGGGCCGCGCTCACGGTCCGCTCCGAGCCGGCGCCGCATCCGGATCAAGCAACCGATGCAGATGGACGATGAAATAGCGCATGTTCGCGGTGTCGACCGTCTGCTGCGCCTTCGCCTTCCAGGCGTCGTACGCGCGCGCGTAGTTGGGATAGATCCCGACGATGTCGAGCTTCGCCAGATCCTTGAACTCGACCGAGTCGATGCGCGCCAGCTCGCCGCCGAACACCAGGTGAAGCAACTGCTTCGGTTGCTGCGCGGACATGGCTGGGCCCCTCGATCTCGGCTGTGGACCAGATAATCAGGTGACCTCGCCGGAACGGGCGCCCGCAAGCTCGACCAGCCTCGCGTGCCGCGCGCGTCCGGCGGCGACGAGCGCGCCGTGCACCGGCTCGACTTCATTATAGATGAGCTGCCGTCCCGCAAGCGTCGTCAGTGCGCCGCCGGCTTCGTGCACCAAAAGATCGGCCGCGGCAAGGTCCCAGTCGTGGCTCGACCCGCCGGCGAAGGCCGCATCGAGCGCGCCTTGCGCGACGCGCGCGAAGCGCAGCGCGATCGAATGGATGCGCGCCACCGGCTCGATGCGCAGCCCAAGCGCGGTCAGGCGATCGAGCTGCGGCTTCGGCCCGGCGATGCGGACGCCGTCGAGACCGTCTCCGCCGCTCGCCGCGATCGGCGCGCCGTTGCGGCTCGCGCCGGCCCCGGCGACCGCGAGGAACAGCGCCGGCTCGACCGGCGCGTAGATCGACGCGACGACCGGACGGCCGTGCTCGACCAGCGCCGCCGAGATCGACCAGTCGGGGAAGCCGGCCATATAGGCGCGGGTGCCGTCGATCGGATCGACGATCCACACCAAAGGCCTGCCGAGGCGCGCCTCGTCGTCGGCGCTTTCCTCCGACAGCCACCCATAGTCCGGCGTGGCCGATCGCAGTTTGCTCTCCAGGAGGTCGTTGACCGCGATATCG
>DASPZC010000388.1:0-3622 GCA_035636455.1 Xanthobacteraceae bacterium | reverse complement strand
CGTGCCCGGCGTCGACTTCGCGCTTGACGTGACGCGCGACGTTGCGGATTCGGTCGAGATCGGCGACCGAGGTTCCGCCGAACTTCATCACCAGGCGACTCATGACGGAATTGCGAGGCCCTTCGGGTCGTGGCGCGCGGCCGCGCGCCGGCGCGAAAAGACGCGTATATACCCCATACTGATGCGCCCCGGCTGCCGCAACTGCGCCGGCGGGAGGAGAACGGATGGCAATGCCCTCGGGTCCCACGGTCGACGAGCGGGAGGTCGCCCGCTTCTCGGCGCTCGCCGCCGAGTGGTGGAACCCGCGCGGCCCCATGGGCATGCTGCACAAGCTCAACCCGACCCGGCTCGCCTTCATCCGCGACGCCGCCTGCCGGCAGTTCGGCCGCGACGCCAAGCGGTCCGGATGCCTCGACGGGTTGCGCATCCTCGACATCGGCTGCGGCGCCGGCGTGCTGTGCGAGCCGCTCACCCGCCTGGGCGCGTCCGTGCTCGGCGCCGATCCGTCCTCGACCAATATCGCGGCGGCGCGCCTGCACGCGGCCGACGCGGATCTCGCGATCGACTACCGGGCAACGACGGCCGAGGCGCTGGCCGCGGCGGGCGAGCGCTTCCATGTCGTGCTCGCCATGGAGGTGGTGGAGCACGTCGCCGATCTCGCCGCGTTCGTGCGCTGCTGCGCCGGCATGGTGGAGCCGGGCGGCCTGATGGCGACGGCGACCATCAACCGCACGCTCAAGAGCTTTGCGCTGGCGATCGTCGGCGCCGAGTACGTCCTGCGCTGGCTGCCGCGCGGCACCCATCGGTGGGACAAGTTCGTCACGCCCAACGAGCTCGAAGCGGCGCTCGAGCGCGCCGGGTTGCGCGCGATCGACGGGCGCGGCGTCATCTACAATATCCTGGTCGACGGCTGGCAGCTCTCCGACGACATGGACGTGAACTACATGCTCCTTGCCGAGCGGCCGGGCTGACGCGCCGGCCAAGTTCCCCGAACGGATTTGTGATGGTCGACACCCATTGGCTCTGGGCGGTCTTCACGCTGATCGCCGCCGCCGGCCAGACCGCGCGCAATGCCATGCAGCGCGAACTCACCGCGACGCTCGGCACGGTCGGGGCGACGCACGTCCGATTCCTGTTCGGATTCCCCTTCGCGCTGCTTTTCCTCGCCGGCATAGCGTTTGCTACCGGCGCGGCGCTGCCGCGGCCGGGGCTCGTATTCTGGCCATGGGTGATCGCCGGCGCGCTCACGCAGGTGCTGGCCACCGCCCTCATGCTGGCCGCCATGGGCGAGCGCTCGTTCGTGGTGGCGATCGCCTACATCAAGACCGAGCCGGTGCAGGTCGCCATATTCGGCTTCCTGTTCCTCGGCGACGCGCTGACGGTCTCGATGGCGATCGCCATCCTGATCGCCACCGCCGGCGTGATCGCGATGTCGTTCAAACGGGGCGGCGGCACCGCGGCCGATCCGTGGCCCGTAGCGATCGGAATCGGCGCGGGCGCCATGTTCGCGCTCTCCTCGGTCGGCTACCGCGGAGCGATCCTGTCGCTCGAGGGCGCGTCCTTCGTCATGGCGGCGACGTTCACGCTCGCCATCGGGCTGATCCTGCTGGCAAGCCTGCTGTCGCTGTATCTCGCGCTGAGAAACCGCGCGGTGCTGGCGGCGATCGTGCGCGCGTGGCGGCCGTCGCTGTTCGCCGGCGCCATGGGGGCGTTCGCGTCGGAGTTCTGGTTCCTCGCCTTTGCGCTGACGAGCGCCGCCAGCGTGCGCACGCTCGCCCTCGTCGAGGTCCTGTTCGCCCAGGCGATCTCGACCTTCATCTTCCGGCAGCCGACCTCGCGGCGGGAAGCCGCCGGCATCGTGCTGGTGGTGATCGGCGTCGTCCTGCTGATCTGGGCGCACTGAGCCCGGACCGGCTGTTCCGCAGAATGAAAGTTAGCTAGTTTCGGTCGTCCGGCAGGCGCGGCAGCGGGTGGAACTCGATTCCCTCCTCGGCGAGCGCAGCCGCCGCCTCGGCGGTCGCCTCGCCGTAGATCGAGCGGTGCTCGATCTCGCCGTAGTGCATGCGCCGCGCTTCCTCGGGGAATTTGGCGCCGACGTAATCGGCGTTCTTGACCACGTGGTCGCGCAGCTCCTTGAGCTTCTTGCGCAGCTCCTTCTCTTCCTTGGAGATCATCGCGACCGGCGTCTTCTCCGCCGGCTTCTCGGACGGCGTCTCCAACTCCTGCGCCGGCGCGGCCGCGCGCTCGCCCGCCTTGCCGAGCGACGGCGCCATGATCGCCTTCTCGACCTTCTGCGACCCGCACAGCGGACAGGTCACCAGGCCGCGCGCGACCTGCTTGTCGTAGGCGGCCGAACTGCCGAACCAGCTCTCGAAATCATGGCCGGCCTCGCAGCGAAGCGCGTAGCGGATCACCCCGGGCCCCCGACGACGTGCAGATGGGTCGGCTCGGCCATCGGCTCCAGGATCTCGAAGCGGCGCCCGTGCTGGAGCGAGGGAATGCGCGCGCGCGCTGCCGCCACGTCGGCCGGATCGACGTCGGCGAGCACGATGCCGGGCTCGGTCGCCGCCTCCGCCAGGATGCGGCCCCACGGGTCGATCACCAGCGAATGCCCGAACGTCTCGCGCCCGTTCTCGTGCTTGCCGCCCTGCGCGGCCGCGAACACGAAGCAGCCGTTCTCGATGGCGCGGGAGCGCAGCAGCACGTGCCAATGCGCCTCCCCGGTCTGCTTGGTGAACGCCGACGGCACGGTGAGGAACGACGCCCCCGCTTCGGCGAGCGCGCGGTAGAGCGCCGGAAAGCGCAGGTCGTAGCACACGGTGAGCCCGAGCCGCCCCCACGGCAGGTCCGCCACCACCGCAAGCTCCCCCGCCCGATAGGTGCGCGACTCGCGATAGCTCTCCTTGTTCGCCAGGTCGACGTCGAACATGTGGATCTTGTCGTAGCGCGCGATGATCTCGCCCTTGCGATCGATCAGGAACGAGCGGTTCGCCGCCTTGTCGGGCGAGACCCGCACGGCGAGCGAGCCGACGTGAACGTAGATGCCGAGCGTGCGCGCCAGCTCGCGGAAGGTGGCGAGCGACGCATCGTCGTCCTCGGCGACGATCGAGCCGAACAGCGCCTCGCGGTGCACTTCCATCACGTTGGTCATTTCCGGGGTGAGGACGTATTCGGCGCCGCCGCGCTTGGCCTCGCCGATCAGGGCCGCGGCCTTGTCCACATTGGCGTGCGGCGCCCGGCCCGCGCGCATCTGGATCATCGCGACCCGAAACGTCGAAGTTTTGCTGGTGGGAGCCGTCATGGTCGCGATCCCTCAAGCCGTCAGCAGCGGATCGAGCTCGCCCGCCTCGTCGAGCGCGTAGAGCTCCTCGCAGCCGCCCACATGGGTCGCGCCGACGAATATCTGCGGGGTCGTCCTACGCCCGTTCGCGCGATCGATCATCTCGGTCCGCCGCTCGTGATTGCCGGTCACGTCGACTTCGGTGAAAGCGACGCCCTTGCGCTGAAGCAGCTCCTTCGCCCAATCGCAATAGGAGCAATAGGCGCGCGTGTAAATGACGATGTCGGCCATGCTGAACCATCGAAAGAATCCCGGTGCCGCCGGACTATATGGGCGCGCGGG
>DASPZC010000387.1:0-7040 GCA_035636455.1 Xanthobacteraceae bacterium | reverse complement strand
CAATTTCTCGGCTGAGGTGGTGATCCGCGAGGGGAAGGGCGGCCGGGTGTGGGACGAAGAGGGCAAGGAATACGTCGATTTCCTACTCGGCTCGGGACCGATGCTGGTCGGCCATGCCCACCCGGAGGTGGTCGCGGCGGTCGAGACGCAGGTCAGGAAAGGCACCACCTTCTTCGCCAACAACGAGGCCGGCATTCGGCTCGCAGCCGAGATCGTCAGCGCGGTGCCGTGCGCCGAGAAGGTGCGGTTCGTCAGCTCCGGCTCGGAGGCGGACCTCTACGCCATGCGGGTCGCCCGCGCCTATACGAAGCGCGACAAGATCCTCAAATTCGAGGGCGGCTACCACGGCATGAGCGACTACGGGCTCATGAGTCTGGCGCCCAAGCGCACGAGCAATTTTCCGCGGCCGATCCCGGACTCCGCCGGCATCCCCAAGAGCCTGCAGGACGAAGTGCTGGTGGCGCCGTTCAACGACCTCGACACCGTCGCCAGCCTGGTGCGTGAGCACAAGAGCGAGCTTGCCGGCATCATCGTCGAGCCGGTGCAGCGCCTTGTGCCGCCCAAGCCCGGGTTCCTCGCCGGCCTGCGCAAGCTCACCCAGGACAACGGCCTGCTGCTGATCTTCGACGAGGTGGTCACCGGCTTCCGCTTCGCCTATGGCGGCGCGCAGGAGTATTTCGGCGTGGTGCCGGACATCTGCACCCTCGGCAAGGCGATCGGCGGCGGCTTCCCGCTCGCGGCGATCGCCGGGCGCGCCGACATCATGGCGCATTTCGACAAGAGCGCGGTCGCCGAGGACGCCTTCATGATGCAGGTCGGCACCTTGTCCGGCAATCCGATCGCCGCGGTCGCCGGCCTCCAGACCCTCGAGATCCTCAAGCGGCCGGGAGCCTACGACACCATCTTCAACAACGGCCGCGCGCTGATGGAGGGTTACGGCGAGATTCTCAAGAGCGCCGGGGTCGCCGCCCGCGTGGTCGGCGACGCGCCCATGTTCGACATCGTGTTCACCGAGCGCGAGGTTTTCGATTATCCCTCCGCGCTCGGCAACCAGGACATGATGAAGCTGTGCAACGCCCTGCTGCGCGAGCGCGGCGTGCTCAAGGGCGAGAGCAAATATTACGTCTCGCTCGCGCACACGGCGGAGGACATCCGTTTCACCCTCGACGCCTTCGCCGGCTCGATCGCCGAACTGGCGCGGATGCGGGCGGCATAATGGCTGAACCTCATCCTGAGGAGCGAGTGCGCAGCGCGAGCGTCTCGAAGGATGGACAAGGGCGCCTCCGTTTCCATCCTTCGAGACGGCCCGCTGCGCGGGCCTCCTCAGGATGAGGCTTTTGTTTTGCTTACCGTATCCCCGCGCGCATAAAACTTTGCACGAACTGGCGCTGGAACAGCAGGAAGGCGATCAGCAGCGGGGCGGAGGTCATTAGCGTAGCGGCGCAGATCACCGACCACTCGATGCCCTGATCGGTCGACGAGAAGACCTGCAGGCCCACGGTCACCGGCCGCGCCTCGACCGAGTTGGTGACGATCAGCGGCCAGAGAAAATTGTTCCAGTGGTAGCTCACCGAGACGAGGCCGTAGGCGACGTAGATCGGCTTGGCGAGCGGCACGTAGACCTTGAGCAGGACCTGCAGCGGGCCGGCGCCCTCGACGCGCGCCGCGTCGTCGAGTTCGCGCGGCACGGTCTTGAAGGCCTGGCGCATGAGAAAAATGCCGAACGCGGAGGCGACATAGGGCAGCGCAATGGCGGGGATCGAGTCGAGGATGCCGATGCGGCTCATGGTGCGGTAGTTTTCCACGATCAGCACGTCCGGCATGATCATCAGCTGCAGCAGCACCAGCGCAAAGGCGATCTCGCGCCCGGCGAACTCGAAGCGCGCGAACGCGTAGGCGGCGAGCGTGCACAGCACCAGCTGGCAGCCGAGCACCAGGGTCACCAGCGCAAAGGTGTTGAGGAAATAGCGCGCGAACGGCGCCGCGCTCCAGGCGGTGCGGAAATTCTCCAAGGTGAGCGGGGCGAGCGGGTCGAACCGCGCGGAGAACTCGGCCGGGTGGAACGCCGTCCACACCGCGTAGACGAGCGGCAGCAGCCAGATGAGCGCGAGCAGCCAGGCGGCGCCCGTCTCGAGCACCCGGCCCGCCCCGCGCGGCGCATAGGGTTCGCTGCGCGCGCTCACCGGTAGTGCACCCGGCGCTCGAGGAAGAGGTATTGGCCGAGCGAGGCGGCCGCCAGCACCGCGAGGAGCACCACGGTCAGGCTCGCCGCGTAGGTGGTGTCCCAGAACGTGAAGCCGACCTGGTAGACGTAGAACAGCAGCAGCGTCGTCGCGTTGTCGGGGCCGCCGCGGGTCATGACGATGATGTGGTCGACGGTGCGGAACGCGTTGATCACCGCGTTGATCAGCACGAACAGGGTGGTGGGCATCAGCAGGGGAAACTGCACGCGGCGGAAGAAGGTGACGCGCGAGGCGCCCTCGAGCGCCGCGGCTTCCGCCAAGGTCGGCGAAATCTGCTGCAGCGCCGCGAGATAGAAGATCATGAAGAAGCCGGCCTCCTTCCAGATCGCCACCACGATGACGCAGGCGAGCGCGGTGTCGGGCGTGCCGAGCCAGTTGTGGGCGCGCGCGCCGAACAGGGAGAGCACCTGCTCGAGCAGGCCGTATTGCGGCGTGTAGAAGAACAGCCAGATGTTGGCGACCGCGATCATCGGCAGGACGGTGGGGGTGAAATAGGCCATGCGCACGGCGGCGCGGCCGGCGATGCGGTCGTTGACCCACAGCGCCATCAGGAGCGCGAGCGCGATCGAGACCGGGATGGTGCCGAGCGCGAACCACAGATTGTTGACGACCGCCTGCCAGAACACCGCGTCGCCGAGCATCGCCTGATAATTATCAAGCCCGACGAACGCCGCCGGCCGGCGCGGCCGCGGCGTCGACCAGAAACTGTCGCCGATGGTGGCGATGGCCGGCCAGTGGGTGAACAGCGCGAGCAGCGCCATGGCCGGGAGCAGCAGCAGCCAGCCGTAGATCGCCTCAAAGCTCCGGCGCATGAATTACGCTCCCGTCATCCTGAGGTGCTCGGCGCGCAGCGCCGAGCCGCGAAGGATGGAAACATGCGCGCCCGCTTCCATCCTTCGAGGCCCTCCCCCAGATCAAGTCCGGGGTCGGGCACCTCAGGATGACGGATGAGCAATTTGCTCACCGGTACGGCTTGAGCAGGCGCTCGGCCTCGGCCTGGGCGTCCTTCATCGCCTGCTCGGCGCTCTTCGAGCCGGTGAGCGCCGCCTGCAGGCCGTCGTTGAGCGCCTTGGTGACCCGCTGGTTGTCGTGGGTCGACAGCTCCGCCACCGAGAACCTGAGCTGGTCGCGCGCGACCGCCGCCGCCGGAAACCCGTCGACGTATTTTTTCATCGCCGGCGTCTCCCAGGCGTCCGGCCGCACCGCCACGTAGCCGGTGTCGATGCTCCACTGGGCGGCGCGCTCGGGTGAGGTCATCCAGTGGGCGAATTTGACCGCGGCCTCCTGCTGCGCGCGGCTCGCCTTCTTGAAGACATAGAAATTGCCGCCGCCGGTCGGCGAGCCGCGCCGCTTGTTGGCCGGCAGCATGGCGACGCCGAACGGGAATTTGGCGTTGCCGCGCACGTTGGTGAGGTTGCCGGTGGTCGTCCACATCATCGCGGTCTTGCGCTCGAAGAAATCCTTCGGGGTCGTGCCCCACTCGACCACGCCCGGCGCCATCACCTTGTGCTTGCGGCCGAGGTCGACCCAGCGCGCCAGCGCCTCGACCACCGCCGGCTTGTCGAAGAAGGTGCGGTCGCCCTCCGGGTTCATCAGCACGACGTCGTTCTGGGTGGTGAGCCCCTGGAACAGCCAATAGGGGAAGCCGGAGGAGGGAATCTGCATGCCCCACTGGCTCACGTTGCCGGCGCCGTCGCGCCGGGTGAGCTTCTCGGCGATGGCGAGCTCCTCGGCCCAGGTCGCCGGCGCCTTGTCCGGATCGAGGCCCGCCTCCTTGAACGCGTCCTTGTTCCAGTAGAGCACGATGGTCGAGCGCTGGAACGGAATCCCCCAAGTCTGAACGTTTGAGGTTTTGCCGCCGGTCTGGCTGTTCTCCATGAAGGCCGGGAAGAAGCTCTTGATCCATGTCTGCTCGGCGTCGCCCTTGGCCAGATCCTCGAACGGGACGATCGCCTCCTCGTCGATCAGCGAGAACATGTCGGTGGAGAGCAGCACGGAGAGGACCGGCGGCGCGCCGGCCTTGTGCGCGGTGAGCGCCTTGACGATGGTTTCCTGATAGGTGCCGGCGTAGATCGGCTTGACGCTGACGCCGGGATTCTCCTTCTCGAAATCCGCCGCGTAGCCGTCGATGATTTTCGTGATCGGCCCGCCGACCGCGACCGGATAGAAGAACGAGATATCGGTCGCCGCCCGAACGATCGCCGGCCGCGCCAGCGTCGCGCCCGCCACGGCCGCGGTCCCGAGCATGAATTGCCGCCTGTGCATCACTCCCCTCCCCGTTTTCGCTGTTGGCTTACCCGACGCGCCGCTGCGACGACGCATCGAACCAGTGCGCCGCCGACGGCGCCCAGGCCAGATGGATCGTCTGTCCGGCCGCGGTCGCGAAGCGGCCGGGCACGCGCACCATCACGGTGTCCTCGCCGACGCGCGTCTCGACCTGCGTGTCGGCGCCGAGATATTCGGCCGCGATGACGCCGGCCGGCAAGCCCGTCGGCGCGATACGCACCGCTTCCGGCCGCACGCCGACGATAAGCGCATCGAGGTCGCGACCGGCAGGCGCGGCCGCGGCAAGCTCCGCGCAACCGGCGAGCCGCGCCGCGGCAAGCACGTTCATCGCCGGGGCACCGACGAAGCGGGCGGTGAACACGCTGTCCGGCCGTTCGTACAGCTCCGCCGGCGCGCCGTTCTGCTCGATACGCCCGGCGCGCATGAGGATCACCCGGTCGGCCATGGTCATGGCCTCGACTTGGTCGTGGGTGACGTAGAGCATGGTGATGCCGAGCCGGCGCTGCAGCGCGCGGATCTCGCGGCGCATCTCGCCGCGCAGCTGGGCGTCGAGGTTCGACAGCGGCTCGTCCATCAGGCAGACCGGCGTCTGCGCCACGATGGCGCGGCCGAGCGCGACACGCTGCTGCTGGCCGCCGGAGAGTTGCGCCGGCTTGCGGTCGAGCAGCCGCTCGAGCCCGAGCACGGCGGCGGCGCGCTTGAGCCGCGCGTCGCGTTCGGCACGCGCAACGCGGCGCACCTTGAGGCCGAAGACGATGTTTTCCGCCGCCGACAGATGCGGGAACAGCGCGTAGGACTGGAACACCATGGCGGCGCCGCGCTGCGCCGGCGGCGCATGGGTCACGTCGTGTCCGGCGATCTCGATGGTGCCGGAATCCGCCGTCTCAAGCCCGGCGATCAGCCGCAAGGTCGTCGACTTGCCGCAGCCGGACGGCCCGAGCAGGACCACCAGGCTGCCGGGATCCGCCGTGAAGCTGATGCGGTCGACCGCCGGCTCCGCCGCAAAGCTCTTGGCGACCTCGACCAGACGGACCTGCGCCACCCCCGGACCCCGTGGTTTCCCGTCGCCATTAGGAACCGCGGGAGGCCGGAATGGCAACCGACAACGCGGGCAGCGACCGCCTGTTCAGGCGCGTGAGGTCTTCCTGCGCTTGGGGGCGGCTGCGCCCTTGGCGCGCGGCGGCCGGCTCGGCCGGGCTTTCCGGGCGGGTTCGCCGCCAGTGCCGGCCTCCTCCTTCTCGACCATGCGCTCGGCCATCTCCCAGTGCCGTCTTTCCTGGTCCGGCGGGCGGCCTTCCTGCTCCCACAGCCGATGGGCGATCTCTCGAATCCGCTGTTCGCGACTGGTCATGCGGCGTTTCCCTCAGCCAAGGCTTGCGCGTGGAAAGAACCTGCGGCGCGATGCGGGGTTCCGCGCGGACGCCAAAAGCGCCGGATTTGCCGGGAACCAATTCAGATCAAAAGAGTTTTTCGCTGGTAACCTCCCGCCGGCCGGGCGACGGCGAACGCCGCTTGGTCGGGCGGGTTCGATTGCGCCGAGTCTCCGCCCTGTCGAACACCGTGTAGTTCGATGCTGCACTCGCGTCATGATTGGGCGACAGCCATCGCACGCAAGAAGAATGGCCTAGCCGCGCCCAAAATCTATTACCTGCACCCGTTGATGGCGGGGCCGCTGTCGGAGTGGCCGCGCCACGTCGAACGATGCCGCGAGCTGGGCTTCGATCATCTCGGCTGCGCCCCGCTGTTCGCCCCGGGCCGTTCCGGCGACATTTTTCTCACCGCCGACCACGAGGCGGCCAATCCCGCGCTGCATGCCGACGGCCCGGCGGACCGGATCATCGGCACCCTGGCGCAAACCTGCGCCGCGCATGGGCTGAAACTGATCCTCGACGTGGTGCTCGACCGGGTCGCCGTCGACGCCTGCATGGGGAAGCCGGCTAGCGCGTGGTTCCGTGCCGTCGACCTGGGCGAAGCGCGGGCCGATCCGCGCTCGATGCGTGCGCGCGGCGACGCCGCCTATGCGCGCTTCGAGGACGATGCAGCGGCCAATGCCCTGGCCGCGTGGTGGAGCGAGCGCCTCATTCGGCTGGCGCATCTCGGCGTTGCCGGATTCCGCTGCGAGGCCCCGCACAAGGTGCCGGCCGGCGCGTGGCGGCGCATCATCGGCGCCGTGCGCAGGCGGTCGGCCGGCTGCCGCTTCCTGGCCTGGACGCCGGGACTCGACTGGTCGCAGGGCGCGGCGCTTGCGGGCGTCGGCTTCGACGCGGTCTTCTCCTCGGTCGCCTGGTGGGACGGCCGCGCCAGCTGGTTCGTCGAGGCGAACGAGCGGCTCCGGCGCGTGGCGCCGGTGATCGCGTGTCCGGAGGCGCCGTTCGGCAACCGGCTGGCGGCGCGGCTCGATCCCAACAGCGACGTGCACGGCGCCTATCGACACGCGTTGCGGCGCGCGGCCGCGACCGGCAGCGGCCTCATGGTGCCGATGGGATTCGAATTCGCGACCGCGCGCGCCAT
>DASPZC010000386.1:0-6458 GCA_035636455.1 Xanthobacteraceae bacterium | reverse complement strand
GGGGGGGGGGGGCTTCCACGTCGCGCCTTCACGCAGAGGCCCCCTCACCCCGACCCTCTCCCCGCAAGCGGGGAGAGGTGACGGAGCGGAGGAAACAAACGGAGAGGAACACCCATGATCCGCAAATCGATGATGCTGTTCGCCTGCCTGGCGGCGCTGGCGGCCGGGCCGGCCGGCGCGCAGGGCAAGAAGACGGTCGTGGCGGCGCCGGGGATCCCGCCGATCTTCGCCGCCGTCCCGCTCTACGTCGCCGAGAAGGAAGGCTTGTTCAAGAAGCACGGGGTCGACGTCGAGGTGCGGCCGTTCGATACCGGCACCGCCGCCGCGCGCGCGGTGCTCGCCGGCGACATCGACATCTCGCTCTCGCCGACCAACCTCATCATCAACCAGATATCCAACGCGGACGCGAACGTCGTCGCCATCTACGGGTTTCCGGAACCGGATTGGATCCTCGCCTCGATCGACCCGGCGAAACGGGACTGCAAGGACGTGGCCGGTCAGCCGGTCGGCGTCGATGCGGTCGGCGGCGCGCGCTCGATCGCGCTGCGCATCATGCTGGTCGTCTGCCCGGGCGCGAAGATCGACGACGTGCAGCAGGTCGCGCTGTCCTCGAACACCGCGCCGGCGATGCTCGCCGGCCGCCTGTCGTTCGGCGTGCTGCATCTCGACGATATCGCGGTGCTCGAATCCCAGGGCAAGAGGGTCTACACGCTGCTGGCGATGAAGGAGACCAATCCCACCAGCCATTACCTGCTCGCGGTGGCGCGGCAGGACAAGCTCAAGGACAACCGCGACGCGTACGTGCGGGCGCTCGCCGGCCTGACCGAGGCCGTGCGGTTCATGCAGGATCCGAAGAACGCCGACCGGGTCGCCGACGACGCCGCTCCCACCGGCCACAGCAAGGAGATCTCCAAGCTCGCGCTCAAGCAGTTCCTCGACATCGGCTTCTGGGCGGCGAACGACAACGGCATGGACCGCACCAAGCTCGACGCCATGATCGCCATCTCGGTCAAGACCGGCGGCGTCATGGCCGGCAAGGAGCCGGTCAAATACAAGCGCCTGGTCGACGAGACCGTCTGGCGCGACGCCAACGCCATGGTGAAGTAGCAGAACAAAACCCTCATCCTGAGGAGGCCCGCGTAGCGGGCCGTCTCGAAGGATGGACAAGGGCGCGCCCGTTTCCATCCTTCGAGACGCGCGCCTTGGGCGCGCTCCTCAGGATGAGGGTCGCGTCATTCGCGCGCTGAAGAGAGTTTGCTCGCGGGTAAGGACGAGAGCCGCATGCATCCCGCCACGCTCCGCCGCCATGCGCCGCTGACGCTCAGCCTGATCGCCGGGCTGGCGCTGTGGGAGGTCGCCGGGCGCAGCACCAGCGCGGCGTTCATGGCGCCGGTGAGCGCAACGCTGGAGCGGCTCAGGGAGCTTGCGCTCAGCGGCGAACTGACGAACCAGCTGATCAGCTCGGCGACCTTGTTCGCCACCGGCTTCGCGCTCTCGGTGATCGTCGGCATGCCGGCCGGGCTGCTGCTCGCCCGCGCGCGCATCCTGCGCGTCGCGGTCGAGCCCTACATCGTCATCCTTTATGCGACGCCGATGGTGGCGCTGATCCCGTTCATCCTGTCGATGATGGGCTTCGGCTTCGCGCCCAAGGTGCTGGTGGTGTTTCTCTTCGCCGTGTTCCCCATCCTCTACAACACCATCGAAGGCGCGCGCAGCATCCGGCCGGAGCTGATCGAGGTGGCGCGCTCGTTCCGCTCGAGCGAGTGGGCGTTGTGGCGCGAGGTGATGGTGCCCTACACGCTCTCCTTCACCATGACGGGGGTGCGCCAAGCGGTCGGCCGCGGCCTCGTCGGCATGGTGGCGGCGGAATTCTTCCTCAGCTCGACCGGTCTCGGCCAGCTGATCATGGGCGCCTCGCAGAATTTCGACACCGCCGGCGTGTTCGCGGCGATCCTCATCATCTGGATCCTCGGCGTCGCGCTGACGCGGCTCGGGTTCATGCTGGAACGGCGGTTCGCGCCGTGGCGGGAGTAGCGCCATGAGCAGTTCCGCGCTCGCGCCATCGGCCGCGCTGCGCGCACCGTCGTCGCGCTTTGCCGACGTCGTCGTGCCGCGGCTCGCCGCCGGCCTCGGCATCGTCCTCATCTGGGAAGCGACGGTGCGGGCGTTCGCGCCGCCCTATGTGGCGAAGCCGAGCGGCATCCTGCTGGCGATCCCCAGGGTGATCGTCGACCCGGCCTTCCTCGCCGCGACCGGCTCGACGCTCGCGGCGGTCGCCCAGGGGCTCGCCATCGCGATCGTGTTCGGCACCGCGCTCGGCCTCCTGATCGGCCGCAGCGAGGTCGCCGACCGGGCGCTGCGCCACTACGTCAACGGCTTCAACGCGCTGCCGATGATCGTCATCCTGCCGCTGGTGACCCTGTGGTTCGGCTACACCGGCGCGGCGCGGCTCGCCACCACCGTGTTCGCCGCCCTGTTCTCGATCGTCGTCAACGTCGGCGACGGCGCCCGCTCGGTGCCGCGCGAGTACATCGAGGTCGCGCGCTCGTTCCGTTCGCCGCGGCTCAAGACGCTCGGCGACATCGTGCTGCCCTCGGCCATGCCTTATTTCCTCTCCGGCGTGCGGCTCGCGGTCGGCCGCGCGCTGATCGGCGCGGTGGTCGCCGAGTTCTTCATCGCCATCGGCGGGCTCGGCTACTTCATCCTGTTCAACTCGCGCAGCTTCCGCCACGACGAGGCGTTCGTCGGCGTGCTGCTGCTCGCCGCCTTCGGGGTCGGTGCCGACGCGCTCATCAACTGGAGCACCCGGCGCTTCCTGCCGTGGTACCGGCGCGACGAGAAGGGGGAATGACCGCGCGGCCTTCCCCGGGCGCAGCGCAGCACGAAGTGCTGCGCTGCAGACCCGGGGTCCAGAATCTTCGTGCAATCTTGGTCCCGGATCAGCGGTGCACCGCTCCGCTTCGCTTCGCGCTGCACCGCATCCGGGACACGTACTTCACACCTGAGCAAATCCGCGCGGCGCGTGGTGCAGGCGCTCGATCCCGTCGTGCGTCACCAGCACCAGCTCGCCGGTCTGCACGCCGGCGCGGCCGTCCGTGGTGACGACGTTCGGCTGGATCACCACGGTCATGCCCGCGGAGAAGGGTTGGTCGGGCGCCGGCCCCGCCGGCCGACTGGCCGAGCCGAGGATCGGCGGCAGGTAGCCGCCGCCATAGCCGTGCAAAAGGTCGTCGCAGGTCGTGAACCCGACGGCCTCGATCACGCCCGCGGCGGCGATCACCTCCGCCGGCATGGCGCCGTCCCGGAGCACGGCCGCGATGGCGTCGAAGGCGGCGTCCGCCGCCGCGTGCAGGTCGCGATAGAGCGGCGTCGGCGCCTCGCCGACCGCGAAGCTGCGCAGCACCTGGCCCGGATAATCCCAGAACGCGGCGGCGATCTCGGTCACCACCACGTCGCCGCGCTCGATCCGCCGGGTCGAGGGAAACTGCGCCGGCACCTCGCGCTGCGGCGCGCCCATCGGCGTGGCGGCGAAATAATGGATCACGTTGGTGCCGCCGTCGGCCACATAGGCGCGCTCGACGAGGTCGCCGAGTTGGCGCTCGCTCAGGCCCGGTTTGAGCCCGTCGCGCAACGCCGCAACGCCGGCGTCGCTGAACGCGGCGCCGATGCGCATCCAGTCGATCTCCTCGGCCGACTTGATCTGGCGCAGCCGCACGTATGGCCGGTTGAGGTTGACGATGTTGCCGAACCGCGCGGCGAGGAGCGCGTGGTGATCGAACGGCAGCGGCCCGATGGCGCCGACCCGTCCGGTTCGTGCGCCCCGGCGCTCGAGCGCCGCGATGGTGGCTTTGATCGAGGACTCGCCGCCCCACGCCACCTCGGCATGCTCGGCGAGGCGGCGTGCCAGCGGCACGTGGTTGAAATACTGCACGAACAGCAAATCCGTCGCGCCGGGCGACAACACGCCGACCGCCTCCGCGGTGACCGGCCATTGGGTGAGCCACTGCACCGCCGAGCCGCTGCGGTTGAAGCCGCGATAGACGAGATGATCGACCTCGTGCTCGGCGAGCACCCGCGCGATCGCGCCGCGTCGGCGCTCCATCTCCGCCGCCGAGAAGCGCGGGTATTCGGCATCGAGGATGCGGCGGAGGTGGGCGGGAAGGGGCGGTACCATTTCTACTGCGCGATCATCGTAGCCCGGATGGAGCGAAGCGAAATCCGGGAACGCGGGCCCCGCATTCCGCTGCGCTCCATGCGGGCTACATGCGTCACGCCCCCTTCGGCAGCGCCACGATCATGTCGATCTCGACGCGGGCGCCGGGGGAGCTGAGCTGGTTGACGCACAAGGTCGTGCTCGCCGGCCGCCAGCCGGCGAAATAGGGCGCCATCGCCGCGTGCATGCCGTCGAAATCGCGGATGTCGGTGAGATATTTGGTCACCTTGACCACGTCGCGGAAGCTCGCGCCCGCGCGGTCGAGGATCAGCTTGATCGAATCCATGGCGCGTCGCGTCTGCTCGCCGATGTCGTGCGGGTGCACGTGCTCCTCCTCGACGTGCGGATGCCGGTGATAGAGCGGCGACGGCGTCGCGCCGGAGATGAACATCAGATCGCAGGCGCCGACGATGCGCACGGCCGGCGCGTAGGGCATGTGGTGCGCTTCCTCGGGGCTCGGGTGCACCGCCTCGAGGCTCACGCGCGCCGGCGGCTTGGTGGTCGCGGTCATGGCGGTCTCCGCTCGTTTGATTGCGCGACAATCCCGACCGCGGGGCGGGGCCTTGTCAAGCAGCAAGGCCGGTTTCGGGGCGCGAAACCTTGGCCTCTGCGTGAGCGCTAACACGACCCGAAATGAGGCCGGGGAATGCGCGGCATGACATAAAATTATCGTGTGATTGCAATAGTGTCCGGTCACGTTTGCGCCAGGGCCTTGCCGCCCGGATTGCCTCGCTTATTTGTCGATGGAACAATGCGGCGGTCGGTTCGTTCCTACTTGTTCCGCCTGCCGAAAGTCCCCCGCGTTTCGGAGCCGCCATGACGAGCGCCGTGGTTCACCGCAGGCCGGATGCGCGGCCGCAAGATCCATCCCCCGACTCCGACCAGCGCGCCCACTGGATCGCCGCGTACCGGGCGGCGCGGGCGGAGACCGAGCGCCGCGCCGCGCCGCTCTCGGCCGAGGACCAGGTGGTGCAGTCGATGCCGGACGCGAGCCCGGTCAAGTGGCACCGCGCGCATACGACCTGGTTCTTCGAGCAGTTTTTGCTGAAAACCCACGCGCCCGGCTATCGGGCGTTCGACGAGCGCTTCGCCTATCTGTTCAATTCCTATTACGTGGCCGCGGGCCCGCGGCACGCGCGGCCCAAGCGCGGCCTGCTGACCCGGCCGGACGCGGCGCACGTCGCGGCCTATCGCGCACACGTCGATGCGGCGGTCGCCGCGCTGATCGCCGATGCCGGGGCCGCCGGGCTTCCCGACATCCTGCGCATCGTCGAGATCGGCCTCAATCACGAGCAGCAGCACCAGGAGCTGATCCTCACCGACATCCTGCACGCCTTTGCCGAGAACCCGATCGCCCCCGCCTATGATCCGGAGCGGCAGTGGCCGGCGCGCACGGACGCGCACGGTTTCGTCGAGTTGGCCGAAGGCATCCACACCATCGGCCACGACGGACGCGGCTTCGCCTTCGACAACGAGGGGCCGGCGCACCGCGTGCTGGTCGGCCCGGTGCGCATCGCGCGCGGCCTCGTCAGCAATCTCGAATGGCGCGAGTTCATGGCCGACGGCGGCTACGCGACGCCGTCGCTGTGGCTGTCCGACGGCTGGGCCGCGGTCGAGGCTGAAGGGTGGACCGCACCCGGCCATTGGCGCGAGATCGACGGCCACTGGCACGTGGTCACACTTGCCGGCCTCAAGCCGGTCGATCTCGACGCGCCGGTCTGCCACATCAGCTATTACGAGGCCGACGCATTCGCGCGCTGGGCCGGCAAGCACCTGCCGACCGAGGCCGAGTGGGAGGTTGCCGCGCGCGGCGGCGAACTATCCGATGCGTTCGGCGTTCTCTGGCAATGGACGCGCAGCGCCTACGCGCCCTATCCGGGGTTCGTCGCCGCCGGAGGCGCGCTCGGCGAGTACAACGGCAAGTTCATGGTCAACCAGATGGTCCTGCGCGGGTCTTCGCTTGCCACGCCCGTGGGGCACGCGCGCGCAAGCTACCGCAATTTCTTCTATCCGCCGGCGCGCTGGCAGTTCAGCGGCCTTCGTCTTGCCGATTACCGGCCCTGACCCCCCGAGACCTCCGGCCCCGCCATGTCAGTGCTTGCGCGGACTGCCATCCGGCCCGATCGGCACAGCAATGCCCACGACGCCTTCGCGCGCGACGTGATCGACGGCCTCTGCGCCCGGCAGAAGCACCTCTCCGCCAAATATTTCTACGACGCCGCCGGCTCGCGCCTGTTCGAGGAGA
>DASPZC010000385.1:0-8088 GCA_035636455.1 Xanthobacteraceae bacterium | reverse complement strand
CGAGAGCGTCGGCACCCTGCTGGGCTTCCCGCGCCATCTCTCGCAGCACGTCGGCGGCTTCGTCATCACCCGCGACCGGCTCGACGAGGTGGTGCCGATCGGCAATGCCGCCATGGAGGACCGCACCGTCGTCGAATGGGACAAAGACGATCTCGACGCGCTCGGCATCCTCAAGATCGACGTGCTCGGGCTCGGCATGCTCACCTGCCTGCGCAAGGCGATCGCCCTGGTCGACCGACATTACGCCGAGCGGCTCACGCTGTCCTCGATCCCGGCCGAGGATCCGGCGGTTTACCGCATGCTCGCGCGCGCCGACTCGATCGGCGTGTTCCAGGTCGAGAGCCGGGCGCAGATGTCGATGCTGCCGCGGCTCAGGCCGAACTGTTTCTACGACCTCGTCATCGAGGTGGCGATCGTGCGGCCCGGCCCGATCCAGGGCGACATGGTGCATCCCTATCTGCGCCGCCGGCAGGGCCTCGAAGCGGTCAGCTATCCGTCGCCGGAACTCGAAGCCGTGCTCAACAAGACCCTCGGCGTGCCGCTGTTCCAGGAGCAGGCGATGAAGATCGCCATCGTCGCCGCCGGCTTCACGCCGAGCGAGGCCGACAGGCTGCGCCGCGCCATGGCGACGTTCAAGCGCGTCGGCACCATCGGCACGTTTCAGCGCAAGATGATCGAAGGAATGGTCGCCAACAAATACGAGCGTGAGTTCGCCGAGCGCTGCTTCCACCAGATCGAGGGGTTCGGCGAATACGGCTTTCCGGAGAGCCACGCGGCGAGTTTCGCGCTCCTGGTCTATGCCTCGTCCTGGCTCAAGTGCCGCTATCCCGACGCATTCGCGGCCGCGCTCCTCAACGCGCAGCCCATGGGGTTCTACGCGCCGGCGCAGATCGTGCGCGACGCGCGCGAGCACGGCGTCGAGGTGCGCGGCGTCGACGTCAACCTGTCCGAGGTCGAGGCGACGCTCGAGCCGGGACCGCGCGCGGCGGAGCGGCTGCACGCGGCGCATGGCGAGATGAAGGAGGACGTGCGCACGACCCATGCGGTGCGCCTCGGCTTGCGGGAAGTGAAGGGCCTGTCCATGGACGACGCCACGCTGATCGCCGCGCGGCGGGGGAGGGGCTACGATTCGCTGCGCGACGTGTGGCTGCGCACCGGCTTGCCTGCGCGCGTGCTCGAGCGGCTCGCCGACGCCGACGCCTTCGCCTCGCTCGGGCTCACGCGGCGCGACGCGCTGTGGGCTGCCAAGGCGCTCGGCCGCGCCGGCGATCAGGATGATTTGCCTTTGTTCGGTTTATTACCCTCCCCTGGAGGGGGAGGGTCGCCGCCGAAGGCGGCGGGGTGGGGTGCTCCACGCGAGCCCGATGTCGCCCTTCCACCCATGCCGCTCGGCGAGGAGGTCGTCAACGATTACCGTTTCCTCAAGCTCACCTTGCGCAAGCATCCGGCGGCGTTCCTGCGCCCCGATCTTGACCGCCGCGGTGTCATTCTGAACGAAGAGCTGCGCCGCCGCGCCTCCGGCGCTCGCGTCACCGTCTCCGGCCTCATCATCATCCGCCAGCGGCCGGGCACCGCCAAGGGCGTGCTGTTCATGACGCTCGAGGACGAGAGCGCGGTCGCCAACGTCATCGTCTGGCCGAAACTGTTCGAGCGCTACCGGCCGGTCGTGCTCGGCGCACGCTACGTCGCGGTCACCGGGCCGATGCAGGCGGAGAGCGGCGTCATTCACGTGGTCGCCGAGCGCATCGACGACCTCACGCCGCTGCTCGGCCGCCTCGCCGAGGAAGGCTCGACCATCGAGGGCCTCGCCCGCGGCGACGAGGTCAAGCGGCCCGGCAACGACCAGCACGACAAGCACCACGGTCCGCGCCGCACCCCGCTGATCGGCCTGCTCACCGAGATGCCCGAACTCGCCGCCGACCTCGACGTGCCGGCCCACGGCAGCCACCATGTGGTTCCCAAGGCCAAGCGGGCAGCGGGATAGTCTCCACCCGCCGAAATCGCTGAAATCTTCAAACCCTTAAGAACCAGTCAGCTATCCTCGTGGCCGGCGGACAGCATGAGCCCGTGTCGGCGGAATCATCTCCTCGAAGCTCTCGATCGAGCCTCCCTGCCGCAACCATATGCGGCGTAAAACCGAGCGCCATTCTTCCCCGCCTGCACCGATTTGCATCCAGGGATCCCGAGCGAGCTTTCCCCAGTCGTTCGCGGGATAACGCGGTTTAGCCGGCGGATTTGGTTCAGCCATGGCCGTCTCCAATTGACCTTGCATAATCGTCCGCAATCTTCAGCACATCTGGGTCCTTCAAATCGAACTCCCCCGTCCAGTTCCCGCAGCCTTCCAAAAATATAGCCTTTCCCAGCGGTACGTCGAGCGGCCTGCCCTCGCGGTCGAACAACTGACGGCTCGGCACCGGCTGGCTAAGCCCCGCCAGAAACACTGCGGTTTCCGGCCTACCGGACAGAATTTGCCGCGTAAGGTCCGTGACAAACCGTGTCCCCAATCGTTTCTCATATAACTGGATGAACCGCGTTCCGTCGGCCTGGATCGATCGCCAGGATCCTTCGTCCGGAACAAAACCCATTCGCAGCCGTGCATAGCGCCCAATATTCTGCGCCTGAATCTTTATTCGTTCGATCTCGATCGTCCGCCCCGCATCGATCAAATCTTTCATAAGCAGGCGTCCGCGACCGAAACCCGCATCAATGTCTGGAATGAACATCTCGTCGGCGTTGAAAAAACGCCCTTGCAGTTCGAGGGTGCGCTCGACAAACCATATGCTCGCACCGTCATAAAAGCGGCCTTCGACACGCAACGCGAATTTCTCTCCGATTCCGTCGATGTAATGATAAATGATCGATTTCTCGCCGGCGGCACTCTTGGTAATGAGGTCTCCCATTCCTTCCGGGGTCAATCCGAAGGGATCAAAAAAGCGCCGGGTCCACCATCTGCGGCCATTCTGGTCCACAGGGCGTTCGAATCGGATGCGATTGCTGTCCTCGAACATGGGGCTCTGAACCCGCCTATGCGCTGTAGCACAGCGGACACGCCGTTCACCGCCCGGCGAACTTCGGCACCCGCCGCTCGGCCATCGCCTTCACGCCTTCCTTGAAGTCGTCGGTGACGCGCAGACGGTTCTGCTCTTCAAGTTCATGGTCGGTCGCCGCCCGCACGCGGTCGGCGAGGCCCGCGCGCATAGTGGCGCGGGTCGACAGCAGGCCGAGCGGGGAGTTCTCGGCGATCTCGGCGGCGAGCGCGAGGGCGGCGGCGCGCACCTGGTCCTGCGGCACGAGCACGTCGGCGAGGCCGATCCGATAGGCCTCCTCGCCGGTGACGCGGCGGCTCGTATAGAACATCAGCGCCGCCTTGGCCGGGCCGACCACCTCGGTGAGCGTCACCGTGAGGCCGAAGCCCGGATGGAAGCCGAGCCGGGTAAAATTGGCGCAGAAGCGCGCCTCCGGGCAGGTCACGCGGAAGTCCGGCACCATGGCGAGGCCGAGCCCGCCGCCGACCGCCGGGCCGTGGATAGCGCCGACGATCGGCTTCTTGCTGCGGAACAGCCGCACCGCCTCGACATAGAGATGCCCGACCCGGCTCTGCGGCAGTTCGTCGGGCCGCCGGCCGTCCGCGGTGAGCGCGCGGCCGTCGCCGAAATTGGCGCCGGCGCAGAACGCCTTGCCCTGCGCCGCCAGCACCACGGCGCGGCAGCCCGCATCCGCGTCGAGCGCCTCGAGCGCGTCGCCGATCTGGTTGATCAGCGCCACGTCGAAGAAATTGTTCGGCGGCCGGCGAATCTCGATGGTGGCGACGAGGCCGGACTTTTCGACGCCAATATCCTTGAACGGGCCCATGGGTTCCCCTTGTTTTTCAGCGCAGCCCGAGCCCGCGCGCGATGATGCCGCGCAGCACCTCGGTGGTGCCGCCCTGCAGCGTGAGCTTGGGGGCGATCACCGTGGCGAAGGCGAGCTGCTCTTCCAGCGTGACGCGGTTCGTCACCTCGGGCTCGACGAACGCCGCAAGCTCGCGCACGCGCGCCGGCAGCTTCTGCTCCCAGATGGTGCCGAGGTCCTTGACGATCGAGCCTTCCACCACCGGCTCCTTGCCGGCCTGCAGCATGCCGGCGACCGAGACCGACATGCGCCGCAGCGTGTGCAGCTGCGCCACCAGGCGGCCGATGCCTTCGGCGCCGCGCAGGTCGGGCTCCGGCCCGAGCACGCGCACCAGCTCGGTCAGCACGTAGAGCGTCTCCAGGAACCGCTCCGGACCGCTGCGCTCGTAGGCAAGCTCGCTCGTCGCCTGCTTCCACGCGCCGTCGATCTCGCCCAGCACGTGGTCGTCCGGCATGAACGCGTCCTCGAACACCACCTCGTTGAAGTCGTGCAGCCCGCTCATCTGATAGATCGGATTGATCTTGATGCCCGGCGTCTTCATGTCGACCAGGAACTGGGTGAGCCCGTGCCGGCGGTTCTCCTTGGTGGGCGGCGAGGTGCGGAACAGCGCGATCAGGTAGTCGGCGTAGTGCGCGTTGCTGGTCCAGATTTTCGTGCCGTTGACCAGCCAGCCGCCCTTGGTCCTGGTCGCCTTCGTCTTCGCCGCGAACAGGTCCGATCCCGAGCCCGGCTCGCTCATGCCGATGGCGAAGCACACCTCGCCGCGGCAGATGCGCGGCAGCACGTCCGTCTTCACGTGCTCGGGCGCGTACTTGAGCAGGACCGGTCCGCTCTGGCGGTCGGCGACGAAGTGCAGCCGCACCGGCGCGTTCGCCACCCGGAACTCCTCGGTGATCACGTAGCGCTCGAGATAGCTGCGCTCGTGCCCGCCGTATTTTTTCGGCCAGGTCATGCCGATCCAGCCCTTGGCGCCGACGCGACGGCTGAACTCGGGGCTCTGGCCTTCGCCGTGCACGACACGGGCCGGATCGAACGTGCCGGCCGCGACCTCCTCGGCGATGAACGCGCGCACCTCGCGGCGCAACGCCTCGCATTCGGGCGGCAGGCGGATCGGATCGAAGCGAAGCTCGGCGCTCATGACAATGACCTCAGCGCGACGCCACCAGGGGCCATAGCTCGTCGGCGCCGCGCGCGGCCACCAGATGGCCGAGCTTGACCGCCCAGTGGCTCTCGCTGCCGAAATCGTCGCGCCAGGACAGGAGCCGCAGCGTGTAGCGATGCAAAATGTGCTCCTGGGTGAAGCCGATCGCGCCGTGTACCTGATGGGCGATGGCGATGCCCTCCTGCGCCGCCTCGCCACAGCGGATTTTCGCCGACGCCGCCTCGAGGAAGACCGCTTCGTCGAACGCATGCGCGTGCGCGATCGCATCTGCCGCCGACCCGGCCGCCGCCACCGCCGCCGCCACCTCGCCGGCGAGCCGGGCGAGACTGTGCTGCACCGCCTGGAACTTCGCGATCGGCCGCTCGAACGCGACGCGCTCGTTGGCGTAGCCGACGGCGAGCTTGAGGATCGCCTCGAGCGCGCCCGCGCTCTCGACGCTGCGCACGACGGCTCCCATCAGCATGAGCGCGGTCTCATCGAGGCCCGGGGGCGCCGGCGCGACGCGGATCGGGCGCACGCGGTCGAACGTCACCTCGTCGGATGCGTCGCCTGCCAGCGTGCGCCCTTCCGCCAGGCGGCACGCGTTCGTGGCAACGAGCGCGACCTGTGCGCCGCCGGCCGCGGCCGCCAGCACGGCCAGGTGCTGCGCCTCGCGGGCGAACGGCACCCCGCGGGCGCGCCCGCTCAAGGTGCCGTCCGCAGCGAGCGCGATGCGGCTGTTGGGGCGCGCGGGCGCGACCGTCATCGCGCCCGGCGGCGCGGCGATTCCGGCGCGCGACAGCAGCCATCCGGCCAGCAGGGTTTCACCGAGCGGAACTGGCACCGCAAACCGGCCGGCGACGCCGAGAATCTCGAACCCGTCAGCGAGGTCCGCTCCGGCGCCGCCCTGTTCCTCCGGCACCCAGGCGAGGGTGAGGCCGGCTTGCGCCAGCGCCTGCCACAGCGGCTCGCGCCACTGGCCGTCGGGCGTCCGGTTGATGGTCTGGGGGTCGGCGAGGTCGGCGAAAATGCGCGCCGCCGTCTCGGCAACGATATGTCCGCTCTCGTTCACGATGGCGCTCGCTCGAGAGGCCTTGCCCGTCTGTCCGGAAAATGCTGCCGGGCACCTTGCCCGATCGCCGCTTGTCCGGTCAATCTGCGGGTCAGGCGGGACGCCGGCCATCCGGCAGAGACCGAAGAGGCAGATGTCATGAGCATGCAAGCACTCGCCAGCACGGAGGCGACGGAAGTCCTCTACGACGTCGAGGATCGCGTGGCGATCGTCACGCTCAATCGTCCGGACAAGCTCAACGCCTGGACGCCGGCCATGCAGGACGGCGTGCGCGAGGCGTTCACCCGCGCCGAAGCGGACGACGGCGTGCGGGCGATCGTCCTGACCGGCGCCGGCCGCGGCTTCTGCGCCGGCGCCGACATGTCCGGGCTTGCCGCGCGCGCCTCGGGGCAGGGGGCGATCCTCGCCCCGCATGCGGCGCCGACCGAGGGTCTCGCCGCCAACTTCGCCCAGCGCCTGAGCTATATGCTGGCGCTCAAGAAGCCGCTGATTGCCGCCATCAACGGCCCGGCGGCCGGCATCGGCTTCGTCATCACGCTCTTTTGCGACCTGCGCTTCATGGCCGACGGCGCCAAGCTCACCACCTCGTTCGCGCGGCGCGGCCTGATCGCCGAGCACGGCATTGGCTGGATGCTGCCGCGCCTGATCGGCCCGATGCACGCGCTCGACCTCCTGCTCTCCGCGCGCATGGTGGAGGCGAAGGAAGCCGACGCCATGGGCCTCGTGCGCGTGCTGCCGGCGGAAGGTTTTCTCGCGGCGGTGCAGGCGCGCGCCGCGGAGATCGCCAACCTCACGTCGCCGCGCTCGGTCGGCATCATCAAGCGGCAGGTCTACGAGGCCATGTTCCAGTCGCTCGCCGAGGCGACCGCGATCGCCGACCGGGAGCTCGCCGCCTGCCGCGGCACCGAGGATTTCCGCGAGGGAGTGGCCCACTTCGTCGAAAAGCGCAAACCGAACTTCACCGGGCAATAGGGGGCCGACATGCTGCCGCTCGACGGCGTCAAGGTGGTGGAGATCGCCAGCAACATCGCCGGGCCCTATGCGGGACTGATCCTCGCGAGCCTGGGGGCCGACGTGCTCAAGGTGGAGCGGCCGGAAGGCGACGATGCGCGCGGCTGGGGCCCGCCGTTCATCGACGGCACCGCCGCCATCTTCCACACGGTGAACCTCAACAAGCGCAGCATCACGCTCGATCTCAAGGATCCGGCCCAGCTTGCCTGGCTCAAGGGCTATATCGCCGATTGCGACGTGCTGGTGCAGAACATGCGCGGCGGCGCGATGGAAGCGCTCGGTCTCGGCAGCGCCGCCATGCTCGAGCTCAATCCGCGGCTCGTCTATGGCTCGGCCGGCGCGTTCGGCGCCAAGGGGCCGATGCGGCTCGCCGCCGGCTACGAGCCGATCGTGCAGGCATTTGCGGGAATTTTCTCGGTCAACGGCGAGGCCGACCGTCCCGGCGTGCGCGTCGGCGTGTCGCTGCTCGATCTCGGGACCGGGATGTGGACCGCACTCGGCTGCATCGCCGGCCTGCTCCAGCGCGAGCGCACCGGCAAGGGCGTGGTGGTCGACGCCTCGCTGTTCGAGACCGCGCTCGGCTGGCTCGCCGGCCACTTCGCCGGCTTTCGCGTCAGCGGCCAGCTGCCGGAGCGCAATCCGAGCGGCAGCAACCGCGTGGTGGTGTTTCAGGCGTTCGATGCCGCCGACGGCCAGGTCATCATCGCCGCGGCCAACGACCGCCTGTTCGCCAAGCTGGTCGCCGAGCTGGGACACCCGGAATGGGCGGGCGATGCGCGCTTTCGCACCAACCGCGACCGCGCCGCCAACAAGGGCACGCTGATCCCGTTGATCGCCGCGATCATCAAGGCGCGCCCGCGCGCCCATTGGGTCGAGCGCCTGGACGCGGTCGGCGTGCCCTGCGCGCCGATCAACGATTTGCGCCAGGTCGCGGCGCTGCCGCAGACCGCCGCGCTCGGCGTCATGCAGACGA
>DASPZC010000384.1:0-4894 GCA_035636455.1 Xanthobacteraceae bacterium | reverse complement strand
CCGCGCGCTCGACCGGCTTCAGCGCAAGGGCAAGGGCGTGCTGCTGCTGCACGACATCCAGCCGGCGACCGTGATCATGCTCCCGACCTTGCTCAGGGAACTCAAGGCGCGCGGCTATCGCATCGTCCACGTGGTGCCGGCCGGCCCCGATCGCCCGAAGACCGTGGCGCCGCCCGAGACCTGGGTCATGCACCCCGCTCCGCCCAGCTGGCCGCGCATCCTCGAGCCCGGCGCGGGCCAGGCGCCGGCGAGCTACCCCGAGACAGTCGAGCTGCCGATCACCCTGGCGTCGGCCTCGCAGCCGCCCGGCGAGATCGCCGTGCCGCTGCTGCAGCCAGCGCTGCGCCGGGCGCGCGCGTGGCCGCCGATCATGCTCGCGTTCGCGCCGGCCGAGGACGAGCGAACGGCCCCGGTAGCGAACGCCGGCAGCGCCGAAGCGCTCGCCGCAACCGACGCCGGCGTCGCCTGGTCCGCCGGCCGCATCGCCTGGCCGAGCGTGCGCAGGGCGGCGACCGCGAAGGTAAGGCCGGCGATCCATTCCCGGCCCGCTGCGGCCGCAAGGCACAAGCCGCGCTCGGCCGCAGCCGCGCCGCCGGTCAAGCCGCCGGCGCCCGCAACGCCGAAGCTCGTCGGGCACATTCCGTCGCTGCGGTAGCGGCAGGAACTCCGAACTCAAAATCTGCGCAGCAACGGCTCGATGGCGGCCCTCGGGTCGATGGACTCGGCTCGAATATTCTGCGCGCGGAATTTCGCCGCAAATTCCGCCTCCGTCACTCGGCCCGTCCTGATTCGATTTGCCGTCGCGAAGTGGTCCCACACGAAGGCCTTTCCGGCGCGGCGGCACACCGTCATGACGGTGCATGCGACGGGTCCGGGAACCGCGCTGATCCGGACGACTTCCCGTTCCATGACCGCCACTGCCGCCGGAAAGAGGCCGCGATACTCGGAGCTCGTCAGCACGAGGTAGGCTTCCGCCCGCGAAGAGACCAGCAAACGCAGGATCAAGGCTGCAAGAAAGACCGGATGAATGCGCGCCATCCCGCAGCGCTGCATCAGGATGCGGCCGGCCTCGTCGAACGCGAGGCCGAGCCCGATGGCGGTGGCGACGACGAGCTCGAACTGAGAATTGTCTCCCACGCCTTCTCCCGACGACGTGACCGCAAAAATCAGCAAGCCCAGCCCCGCATAAAAAACCGTGAACCGTTTAGCCGCGCTCCTTTGAGCGAACCAAGCCCAAATCGCCCAGATGATCAGGGCCGGCACGATCCACTGGGTTCGCCCCAGGCACGCCACGACCCGCGTCAATGAGTAGTAGCGCGGGAACAACAGCTGATCGATGAACGCCGGCCCGTATGCCGCGACACAGAGCGCGAGGCCCGCGGCCGCGGCGATGACCCCGACAAGCGCGGCGCGTAGCGCCAGCCTCACGTTGATGGTCGCGAGCCAGAGCAGCGCCGCGGCCGGAGTCGCGATGACGCTGTGCTTGTAAAACCCCGCCACGGCCATCAGCAAGATCGCCGGCTCGACCGGGCGGCCGCGCTTATGCCGCATCAGGAACCAGGCGAGCCCTGCTGCCGCGATGGCGACCGCCGGCAGATGCGGGTCGTTCTTGCCGACATAGTTCTCGTAAAATCGCACCATGGTCGCCAGGAACCACAGCGCGCCCAGAGCGGCCGATTTCGTGTTGCCGCCCAACTGGCGAATGCACAGCGCCACCGACAGCGACGTCACAGCCACGGCCACGAGGGACAGCGCGCGCCCGACATAGGTCGCATCGACGGTCAGCTTGGAGAGAAAGCCGATGAGCAGGAACGAAAGCGGCGGATAGTTGTTGGCGATCAGCTCGTCGGCGTTGGGATACAACGCGCGCGGCCTGAACGCGGCGTCGGCGTTGAACGCGTTCCAGACGTCGTCGACATCGATCTCCAGCGGAAAGAGCGCGCGCCACAGCGGCCAGCCGGCGTACACGACGGCAAGGGCCGCGAGCAGGACCAGGGCGAGGGTGAAGGCGCGGGACGTGGAGTGTCCGACCGGCTGAAGGCCCTGCGCCGAGGACGGGGGTGAAAGCATGGGGCGGGTCACTGATGAGCCGGGCGAATAGCGAATAGCGAATGGCGAATAGAAAGGAATGGCCGCTGTTGCTATTCGCTATTCGCCACTCGCTCTTTCAACGCTGGCGCCAGATGAACTGCGAAGCGACCACGTAATTCCAAACAACGCCCATGATGGCGCCTCCAAGTCCGGCGACCCACCAGACGTGCTGCGTGCTGAAGATCCAGTTGCCGACCCCGACGTTCGACATCGCGCCGACGGCGGAGACCACGTAGAAGCTCATCAGCCCGGTGACAAATCGCCAGCCCGTGCGCCGCTGATCGCGATAGGTGAAGGCGTTGTTGAGCGCGAAGTTGGACGCGATGGCCACGGCCGTCGCCATGGTCTGCGCCCAGGCGAAGTTCAATTGCAGCAGATCGAGGCCCGCGGTGAGCGCCGCCAGATGCACGCCGATACCGATCGCGCCGACCACGCAGAAGAAGATGAAGCGCAGCGGCACCGTGTCGGCGGTCAGCTTCGCCAGCAGGAGGCCGAGGAACTCCAGCGCCGCCCGGCCGTCGAACTTGCTTTCGCCGTGCCGCCGCGCCCCGAACCGGTACGGCAGCTCGCGCACGCGCAGGGCATCGCCGGCCGTCATCACGATATCGAACAGGATCTTGAAGCCCTGGGTGGACAGTCTCGGGGCAACTCGCTCGACGATCTCGCGGCGGACCATGAAAAATCCGCTCATCGGATCGCTCAACCGCCGCTTCAGCAGCCAGCCGGCGAGCGCCGTGGCGATCCGGCTTTTGAGCGCGCGGTCCGAGGAAAGATTGTCAGCGGACCCGCCGTGGCCGTAACGCGTCGCCACGACCAGGTCGGACTCGCCACGGCGCAGGATCTCGAGCATCGACGGAAGCAATGCCTCGTCGTGCTGGAGGTCGGCGTCCATGATGCAGACGAGCGGGGCCTGGCTGGCCAGCACGCCTTCGAGACAGGCCCCGGACAGTCCGCGCCGGCCGATGCGGCGCACGCATCTGACCCTCGCGTCTCCCTCGCCGATGCCCTTGGCGACGCGCCACGTGCCGTCCGGAGAGTCGTCATCGACGAAGATCACCTCCCAGGCGACGCCGGCGAGGGCATTGGCCAGGCTTTCGACCAGGACCGGAATATTTTCCGCTTCGTTGAAGGTCGGAACGACGACGCTCAACTCGGGCGGCAATGATTTTTCGTAAGTCGCTGCAGCGGATTGCGATTTGCCGCCGCTGCGCCGATCTTCCGGGCGCGCGCCAGCATCGATCGAACGCTCGGCGAAGGCGGCCATCCTCTCCCCCTGGTCTTATCGTGAATCTGGCACAAGCCAGCCGGCAAGGGAAACCGCTCCCAACTCGGCTTGGGCCCGGCGCGCCGGTATTTTGGGATCTGCCGGCCCTTCGGGAAAAACCAGCGTGAGCTGGTGCGGTCGAGAGGACTCGAACCTCCACGGGTCGCCCCACTAGCACCTCAAGCTAGCGCGTCTACCAATTCCGCCACGACCGCATATGGGCTGGTACGCCGGCCAATCGGCCCGGCGCGAAACGCGGCGCTCATGTAACAAATCGGTTGGAGGGGGACAAGGGCGGCGGACGCGCCGCGAAACGGCCGCTCAGCGCTGATCGGGCGCCCGCGGCAGCATGGCAGTGACCTCGACGGCGATGCGGTTGCCGTTGACGACCACGTTGCCGCGCGCCACCGGCAGGCTGTTGGCGAGGATGCGCACCTCGTCGTCCTCGGAGGCGTCGAGCTCGATGATGGCGCCGCGGCCGAGCCGCAGCACCTGGTGGACCGGCATCGACGTCGAGCCGAGCACCACGGCGATGTCGAGCGCAACCTTGTCCAGTGTCGGCACGGAGAACCTCGGCGCGTAGAATGGTCCCGGAGCATGATCCCGAAAAGTGGATACCGGTTTTCGGAAAAGATCATGCTCCAACAATAAGCTGGAGCAGGATGACGGCTCGAAGAAAAGTCATCCCGCTCCAGCTCACCACGGTATGGTTACGGGATGGTTAAGGCGCGCGACGATTTGGCTTGCGGCCTGCCCGCCGCCCACGGCACTCCGCCGGTCGAGTGGCGCCTGAGCAACGGGCTCGTGCCCTACGAGCAGGCGCTCGCCGTCATGGACGCACGGGTCGAGACGATCGTCCGCGGCGAAGCGCCCGAGCTGGCGTGGCTGCTCGAGCATCCGCCGCTCTACACCGCCGGAACCAGCGCGGACGCGGCCGACCTGCTCGACCCGCGCTTCCCGGTCCATCGCAGCGGCCGCGGCGGGCAATTCACCTATCACGGGCCCGGCCAGCGCGTGGCCTACCTGATGCTCGACCTCAAGCGTCGCACGCCGGACATCCGCCGCTACGTGGCGAGCCTCGAGGAATGGATCATCCGCACGCTCCGACGCTTCCATGTGCGCGGCGAGCGGCGCGAGGACCGCATCGGCGTATGGGTGCGACGGCCCGATCGGGCGGCGGGTCGCGAGGACAAGATCGCCGCCATCGGCATCCGCGTGCGGCATTTCGTGACCCTGCACGGCATCAGCCTCAACGTCGATCCCGACCTCGGCCATTTCGCCGGCATCGTGCCGTGCGGCGTGACCGGCCCAAGCTACGGCGTCACCAGCCTCGCCGACCTCGGCCTGCCGGTGACCATGGCGGAGGTCGACATGGCGCTGCGCCGGGAGTTTGAGGCGGTGTTCGGGCCGACAGAGGTCAGATGACAGATGTCAGAGATCAGAGGTCAGAGGTCAGATGTCAGATGACGCGTTTCACCGTCTGATCTCTGACCTCTGATCTCTGATCTCTGATCTCTGACATCTGTCACTCCGTCCACA
>DASPZC010000383.1:0-22182 GCA_035636455.1 Xanthobacteraceae bacterium | reverse complement strand
GGCGCGGGCGAAGGCGGATTGACCGGCGCTGCCGGCGCGGGCGCCGCGGCGGGCGCGGGCGTCGGCGCGGCGGGCTGATCCCGCTGCTGCTCGATCTGGCGCAGCCGCGCCACGTTGCGCTGGTGCTGATCGAGCGATTCGGAAAAGGCATGGCCCCCGGTGCCGTCGGCGACGAAATAAAGCTCCTTGGTGCGCGCCGGGCTCGCCACCGCCTCGAGCGAGGCGCGGCCCGGATTGGCGATCGGCCCGGGCGGCAAGCCGTCGATCACATAGGTGTTGTAGCGGGTCTTCATCTCGATCTCGGAGCGCATGATCGGCCGCCCGAGCGTCCCCTTTCCGCCGACCAGGCCGTAGATGATGGTCGGGTCCGACTGCAGCTTCATGCGCTGCTTGAGCCGGTTGACGAACACCGCGGCGACGCGCGTGCGCTCCTCCGCCTTGCCGGTTTCCTTCTCGACGATCGAGGCGAGGACGACGAGCTGCTCCTGCGTCTCGATCGGCAGGTCGCGCGCGCGCCGGTCCCAGATCTCCTGGACGAAGCGGCGCTGGTCGTTCTGCATGCGCTGGATCATCTGCTCGCGCGAGGTGCCGCGGGTGAAATTGTAGGTCTCCGGCAGCAGCGATCCCTCCTTGGGGATTTCCTTGATGTTGCCGGTGAGCGTCTCGTTCTCCATGAGGCGCGCGACGATCTGTTCCGAGGTGAGCCCTTCGGGGACCGTGAGCTTGTGCTGCACGACCTTGCCGTCGACGATGGTGTCGATGATCTCGCGCAGGCTCGCCTGCCGCTTGAACTCGTACTCGCCGGCCTGGGTGTGGTCGCCGCGCGCCTTGCGCACCATCGCGCTGCCGACGAACACCCACCACTGGTCGATCACGCCTTCGCGCTGGAGCAGGTCGGCGATGTCGCGCACGCCGGAGCCGCGCGGGATGTTCACGACCTTGTCGCTGCCGAGCGGCCCGGGCGAATCGAATTTCTGCCTGCCCGCGGCCAATGCCAGCCCGGCGACGAGCGCGACCAACAGGACGAGCGTAAAGAGCGCGCTGCCGGCGACGATCACCGGATGGCGCGCGCGCGCGGAGGGCCGCTTGGGCTCGGGCACGCGTTCAGGCTCCAAGGCCGCGCGCGGGCTGCGCGGCGTGAACCGCTTGGCGTCGAGCGAGCCCGCCTCGCGCCACTGCGCGTCCGGCCGGATCGGATCGCCCCCGATCGCGCGGGACGACGGCGTGCCTGGCTCGTTGGCCATTCGGTTATGTTCCCCCAATGGCAGGTTACGGCCAAATATGGCGAAAGGGTGAAGTATCACGCGTCCGGGCGGCGAAACACGAGCGAGGCATTGGTCCCGCCGAAGCCGAACGAGTTCGACAGCGCCAACCCGATGTCGCGCCGGCGCGCCTGGCGCGGCACCAGGTCGATCGGCGTCTCGACCGACGGATTGTCGAGGTTGATGGTCGGCGGCGCAACCTGATCGCGCAGGGCGAGGATGGAATAGATCGCCTCGGTCGCGCCGGCCGCTCCCAGCAGATGGCCGGTCGCCGACTTGGTCGACGACATCGAGATACGGCCGGCGGCATTGCCGACCAGGCGTTGCACCGCGTTGAGCTCGATCTCGTCGCCGACCGGCGTCGAGGTGCCGTGGGCATTAATGTAATCGATCTCCGCCGGCGAAATCGCGGCGCGGCGGATCGCCATGTTCATGCAGCGCAGCGCCCCGTCGCCGTCCGGGGCGGGCGCCGTGATGTGATAGGCGTCGCCGGACAGGCCGTAGCCGATCAGCTCGGCATAGATCTTCGCGCCGCGCCGCTTGGCGTGGTCGTAGTCCTCGAGGACGACGACGCCGGCGCCCTCGCCCATGACGAAGCCGTCGCGGTCGCGGTCATAGGGGCGCGAGGCACGCGGCGGATCGTCGTTGAAGGCGGTGGAGAGCGCGCGGCAGGCGGCAAAGCCCGCCATCGACAGCCGGTTGATCGGCGACTCGGTGCCGCCGGCCACCATCACGTCGGCGTCGCCAAGCGCGATCAGCCGCGCCGCGTCGCCGATCGCATGCGCGCCGGTCGAGCACGCGGTGACCACCGCGTGGTTGGGACCCTTGAGGCTGAACTCGATCGACACGTATCCGGAGGCGAGATTGATCAGCCGCCCGGGAATGAAGAACGGCGAAACGCGGCGCGGTCCGCGCTCCTTGAGCACGATCGCGGTGTCGGCAATGCCTTCGACGCCGCCGATGCCGGAGCCGATCATCACGCCGGTCTGAATCTGGTCGTCGTAGCTGTCCGGTTTCCAGCCCGCGTCGTCGAGCGCCTGGCGGGCGGCGCACATGGCGAAGATGATGAAGTCGTCGACCTTGCGCTGCTCCTTCGGCTCCATCCACTGGTCGGCATTGAAGGTGCCGTTGGAGCCGTCGCCGCGCGGGACCTGGCAGGCGATCTTGCACGGCAGGTCGGAAACGTCGAACGTCTCGATCCGGCGCGCCCCGCTCTCGCCGGCGAGGAGGCGCTGCCATGTCGTCTCGACACCGCAACCGAGCGGCGTCACCATGCCCATCCCGGTGACGACGACACGCCTCATCTGGGCTCCCTGGGGGCAGCTCCTGCGGCTCGATCAGTCCCGATAGGGGCGATCGACATCAGCCTGCAATCTTAACAGAGGCCCTGCCGCCGCGACCATCCTGGCGTGATCGCACGGCGGCGCGCGATGCCGGCCGAGCTCAGCTTTTCGCGTTCTTCTCGAGGAACTTGATGGCGTCGCCGACGGTGAGGATGGTCTCGGCCGCGTCGTCGGGGATTTCGCAGCCGAACTCTTCCTCGAAGGCCATGACCAGCTCGACCGTGTCGAGACTGTCCGCACCCAGATCGTCGATGAAGCTGGCGCCCTCGGTCACCTTCTCGGCTTCCACCCCCAGATGGTCGACGACGATCTTTTTGACCCGCTCGGCAATGTCGCTCATCGCTTTCAACCTCGTGCGTTTTTGAATGGGCTCGGTCGGCGGTGCGGCCCCGAGCCGTTGCGTGGCGTTTGGCGATGCGCGCCGCCCCCGATCGCGGGCGGGCCGGGCGCAATGCCAGCCGCCCGCCCGTCGGTCACCCCAGCCGGGCCGGGATCGGTTATCATACTTCTCCGGCCATGGCCAGCATCGCCGCGCGCGCCCGCGCCGATGCAAATTGTCGTGGCCGCAGCGCTACATGCGTCAGATCATGGCCATGCCGCCGTTGACGTGCAGCGTGTGGCCGGTGACGTAGCCGGCTTCGTTGGAGGCAAGAAACAAAGCCGCCGCCGCCACCTCGGCAACGGTGCCCAGCCGCCGCGCCGGCACCGTCGCGAGGATCGTTTCGCGCTGCTTGTCGGTGAGCGCCGCCGTCATGGCCGTCTCGATGATGCCGGGCGCGATGCAATTGACCGTGACGTTGCGCGAGGCGACCTCGTGGGCGAGCGCCTTGCTCATGCCGATCATGCCGGCCTTGGCGGCCGCGTAGTTGCCCTGTCCGGCATTGCCGGTGACGCCGACGATCGACGTGATGCCGACGATGCGGCCGAAGCGGCGCCGCATCATGCCGCGCGCCGCCGCCCGCATGAGGCGGAAGGAGGCGGTGAGATCGACCGCGATCACCTGCTCCCAGTCCTCGTCCTTGAGGCGCACGAAAATGTTGTCGCGGGTGATGCCGGCATTGTTGACCAGGATGTCGAGCTGCCCCATCGCCTGCTCGGCGCCCGGCACCAGCTGCTCGACCGCGTCCTTGTCGGCGAGATTGCAGGCGAAGACGTGAACCCGGTCCCTCAGCTCGGCGGCAAGCGCGTCGAGGGCCTCGCGCCGGGTGCCGGAGAGCGCGACCGTCGCGCCTTGCCCGTGCAGCGCGCGCGCGATGGCGCCGCCGATGCCGCCGCTCGCGCCGGTCACGAGCGCCGTCCTGCCGGTGAGATCGAACATCGTCTGCTCCTTCTCATACCTCCCCCGCTTGCGGGGGAGGTCGACACCGCGAAGCGGCGTCGGGTGGGGGCGATACTGCGCGACACCCCGATTTGCGCAAACTTACCCGGCGCGCGACGCCTTGACGGCGGCGATGTCGTCGGGCGTTCCGATCGCCACGCCGGTTGCGGAATCGACAATCCGCTTGACGAGTCCCGAAAGCACCTTGCCGGCACCGACCTCGTAGAAGGTCTTGACCCCCGCCCCCGCCATGAACGCCACGGACTCGCGCCAGCGCACGGTGCCCGTGACCTGGGCGATCAGCGAGCGCACGATCTCCTGCGGGTCGTTGATCGGCAGCGCCAGCACGTTCGCCACCAGCGGCACCGCCGGGGCGCGCATGCTGATGGCCGCGAGCGCCTGCGCCATCGCGTCGGCCGCCGGCTGCATGAGCGCGCAATGGAACGGTGCGGAGACCGGCAGCATCAGGGCGCGGCGGGCGCCGCGCGCCTTGGCGATCTCGACCGCGCGCTCGACGGCCGCCTTGTCGCCGGAGACAACCACCTGTCCGCCGCCGTTGTCGTTGGCGGCCTGGCACACCTGTCCCTGCGCGGCCTCGGCGGCGACCGCCGCGGCCGCCTCGAACTCGAGGCCGAGGAGCGCCGCCATGGCGCCGGCGCCGACCGGAACCGCCTGCTGCATGGCGCGCCCGCGCGTGCGCACCAGCCGCGCCGTATCGGCGACGCCGAGCGCGCCCGCCGCCGCCAGCGCCGAATATTCGCCGAGCGAGTGGCCGGCGACATATGCGGCGTCGCGCTCGAGATCGATGCCCGCCTCGGTTTCGATCACGCGCATGGCGGCAAGCGACACCGCCATCAGCGCCGGCTGCGCATTCTCGGTGAGCGTCAGCGTCTCGGCCGGACCGTTCCACATGATGGCGGTGAGCTTGTCGCCGAGCGCGGCGTCGACCTCGTCGAACACGCGGCGCGCCGCCGCGAAATTCTCGGCGAGCGCCTTGCCCATGCCCACGGCCTGGCTTCCCTGGCCGGGAAATACCAACGCGACCGCCATTTCCTCCCCCGAAAAGGCCGGGCCTACCCGCGGGCGGTAAGACACCGCGCCCGCCGTCGTGTCAAGGACGCTTGTCTTTCCTTGCGCCCGCATTGTTATTTGATCCGCCTTGCCGGCCTTTTGCCGGCGCGCAGGTGACCGCCGATGAACATTCTCCTCACCCCGGCCCGGATCGGTCCGGTCGATGTGCGAAATCGCATCGTGCTGCCGCCGATGACGACGCGCACCGCGACGCCGGAGGGTTTCGTCACCGACGAGACGATCGCCTATTACGTCGCGCGCGCGCCCGGCGGAGTCGGCCTCGTCACCGTGGAGATGGCTGCGCCGGAGAAAGCCGGGCGCCACCGCCATCGCGAGCTCGGCATTCACGACGATCGTTTCCTGCCGGGCCTCGCGTCGCTGACAGAGCACATCCATCGCGCCGGCGCCAAGGCGTCGATCCAGCTCGGCCACGGCGGCGGGCACACGCGCCGCGACATCTGCGGCGAGGAGCCGATCGCTCCGTCGGCCATTCCCCACCCGGTGTTCGAGGTCACGTTCGAGACGATCGTGCCGCAGGAGATGACGACGGCGCGCATCGCGCGCACGACGCAGGCGTTCGTCGCCGCGGCGCAGCGGGCGCAACGCGCCGGCTTCGACTGCGTCGAGATTCACGCGGCGCACGGCTATCTCATCTCGCAGTTCCTCAATCCGTTCGAGAACCGGCGCAGCGACGAGTATGGCGGCTCGCTTGCGAACCGCGCGCGCTTCGGCCTCGACATATTGCGGGCGGTCAAGGCCGCGGTGCGCGGCATGGGGGTGATCTTCCGGATTTCCGTCGAGGACTTCTTTCCTCAAGGCCTGCACGCCGATGAAGGGACGCAGGTTGCGGTGTGGGCGGCGCAGGCCGGCGCCGACGCGCTGCACGTCACCGCCGGCCATTACCGCTCGCTGCCGTCGGCCGCCACGATGATCCCGCCGATGCGCGTTCCGGATGCGCCGTTCCTCGCCTATGCGGCCGACATCAAGCAACGCGTCGAGGTTCCGGTCATCGCCGTCGGCCGGCTCGGCGACCCGGCCGCGGCGAGCGAGGCGGTCGCCCGCGGCAAGGCGGATTTCGTCGCGCTCGGCCGCCCGCTCATCGCCGATCCGGATTGGGTCGCGAAGGTGTCCCGCGGCGAGCCGGTGCGGCGCTGCCTCGCCTGCAACACCTGCGTCAACGAGATGCGCGGCGGCGCCCGGCTCGGCTGCGTCGTCAACGCTGTTGCCGCGCGCGAGCTCACATTCCGCGACGCGGCGCCGCCCGCGGGCGAGCGCATCGCCGTCATCGGCGCCGGACCGGCCGGCCTCACCTACGCGTCGCTCGTCGCCGCCGGGAACGCGGTGACGGTGTTCGAGCGCGCGGCGCGGCCGGGCGGCGCTTTCCTCGACGCCGGCAAGGCGCCGCTGTTTCAGGAGGTCGAGGCCGACCCGCGCGCGTTCGAGGTTTACGTCGGCGAACTCGCGCGCGCCTGCGCGCACAAAGGCGTGACGTTCCGCTTCGCACTCGACGTATCAAACAACCGCGATCTCCTCATGCCGTTCGACCGCATCGTCGTCGCCACCGGCGCGCGTTATCGCTTCGGCCTCGGTGCGCCCTTGCGTGCAATGCTCGATCTCGGGCTCGCGCGGTGGCCCGGGCTGCGCCGCGTGTTCTCCGCGCCGCGCCTGCGCGACTGGTTCTATCACCGGGCGCGCCGCGGCACGGCGAGCGAATTCCGCTCGCTCGCGCGCCCGGGCCAAAAGCTCGTCGTGATCGGCGACGCGGACAAGCCCGGCAAGAGCAAGGAGGCGATCGCCAGCGCCTTTGCGGCGGCGTTGCTCGAGCACGCCACGCCCGCCGGCCCGCGTTGATGGCTGGCGACGCCGGCAGCGCAGGAACGCCGGCGGTCGCGGGTTCAAGCCATTGTCTGCGGCGCCGAGATCCGCGCGGCAGACCCGCCAAGCGGGGCGCATGGCAATGGAGACTGGGAATGTGGAAGTCGATACTCGTAGGCACGGCCGCCTTGGCGGTGGCCGGCGCGGCGCTCGTCCATGCGCAGGACCGTCCGCGCGGTCCGCATATGGAACGCTGGGGCGGCCCCGCGGCGCACCATCAACTGAGCCCGGACGACATCCGCGCCTTCACCGACGCGCGCATCGCCGGCCTCAAGGCCGGGCTCGCCCTGACGCCGGACCAGGACAAGAATTGGCCGCCGTTCGAGCAGGCGATGCGTGATCTCGCCAAGGATCGGTTGGACCGCATGGAGGCGCAAGGCAACGCGCCGGGCGAGAGCGACCCGATCGTGGGCCTGCAGCGGCGGGCGGACGCCGTGACCCGCCGCGGCACTCTGCTCAAGCAGCTCGCCGCCAGCGCCGCGCCGCTCTACCAGAGCCTCGATGACGCCCAGAAGCGCCGCTTCCTGATGCTCGCCCGGTTCGGCCGGTCGGAGCACATGCGCGGCCACTGGAGGGATCACGGCGACGACCGCTGAACGCGTCCTCTCACCTCTCCCCGCTTGCGGTGCGCCAGCGGGGAGAGGGACTCCACGCGCCGCCTCTCACCGCTTGTCGACGTGCGACGCGACGAGCTTGCCGAGAACGCGGTAGCCGGCCTCATCGAGGTGATCCCAATCGATCGGTCCATGAATCACGGCAACCGATGCCGCGGCGCGCAGGGCAGGTCTTGCATCGAGGAAGCTCACGCCCTGCTCAGCCGCGATCTCGCGCACGCGGCCGGCCATGAAATCGCTGTTTCGCTCCACCTTGGCGCCGGGCACCGAGCCGATGTTATAGCTGATGCAGTAGGAAGCGTTCTCTCCGGCCAGACGATAAACGGAGAGCGGCCCGGGAACGTACACGACGGTAATCGGCACGTCTTCGAAGCGGTGCCGCAGCCAGTGCAGCGAACGCGCCAGAACGTCCATGCCCAGCAGAATATGCTCGTCTCTGAGGGCCGGCGCCGGCCCGAGAAGCGGGGGCGCCTCCACCGTGCGCCCGCCCGCGACGATGCGGTTCGCATGCGGCGCCCGGTGCCCGCAATAGGCGATGTCGATCCTGCCGAGGTAGTATTGATAAAGGAACTGCGCCATCCTGATCGCGGTGTCCAGCAATTGCAGGTGACAATGCCAGGGGTATGACGCGCCGTAGACGTCGGCCAGATAGCGATCGATCGCGTCGGCGTCGTAGCGGCCGTAGCGGTCGCGCACCTTGAGCAGGAAGTTGACATTGTCCTCCATGTCGTTGCCTTCATAGAAATAGATGAACATCTGGCGCGGACGCTCGATGGCGGGGAATACCGAGCATCGCGATTCCGGAAATATGCGGGCGGGACGCAATACGATGGCTTCCGCGCTGCCGGCGCCGCTCTTGCCGAACGTCACCACGTCGCGGCCGGTCAGCTCCTGAATGACGTTGGCGGAATGAAACGGCTTGGCGCGGTCCCCCTTGGCCTGCACGAGCCACTCGCCCAGTCCTTCCGCATAGGAGTCGCCGAGCAGGGCAATATAATCGTGCGGCAGATAATCGGCTTTGGAATTCTGCGTCAGCACGTCGGCGACGTCGGGAAGATGCGGTCGGATACCGAGCGGCATCTCGGGGAGGAGCACGCGAAAGAGTGCGTACTCCATCAGCGTGTACGCCACGAGCGTGGAGACGATCGCCAGCGCCGCATTGACGAGCAGGGGCTTGAGTCGAACCGTCATCGGCTACCGAAGCAATCGTGCATTTTGGGATTGAAACGACCTGCAACAGGCGCCCGGAGGATCGGGTGCCCCGTCCCTCTTACTTTGGCGAGCCATGTCCTGCAACGGCATGGCATGATCGCGGCGGCGGCCGCAGGACGTGCAAGATCATGCGCGGATCGCGTACTATGGACACGACGCGGCATGGGCGCTATCCCGTGCCCGGCACGGCCGACGCGAGCCGTTCATTTCACCAATGACGCGCCGGTTCGGAGAGGGACGAGGATGCTGCGTATCTTCGGCGAATTGTGGATGTTTCTGCGGGTGCGCAAGAAATATTGGCTGATGCCGGTCGTCGTAATGCTTGCCGTCATGGGCGGCCTGATCGTGCTCACCAAGGGTTCGGCGATCGCGCCTTTCATCTACACGCTGTTCTGAGCGGCCGGACGGCCCCCGCGCTTTGATTCCTTACTTGATCGCATTTTCTGCGGAAAACCGGTGTCCACCCCGGATCAAGTCCGGGGCAGGCTTTTCCGGAAAATGCTCTAGCGCGGCGCGCCCGCCGCAGGCGGCCGCGCCGTGGACGAGCCGGGAACGGGTGCGCGAGGCCGCGGGACGTCGCCCGTCGCGGACGACGCGGTCAGTTCGTTCGGCTTCGCATTCGCCGACGGCGGACGCTTGGCGGCGGCCGCCGGGCTTGCGGGCGGCGCGCCCGCGCGCGCGCGGGTCACCGGGTCGGTGGCGCGCACGGCCTGCTCGTCGAGCAGGACGGCCTCGGTGATGGCGTTCCATTCGTCGTTGTCGGGCAGGCCGTTCATGAGCTTGAAATTACGCAAGGCATTGCGCGAGGCGGCGCCCCACGGCCCGTCGCCGCGTCCGGCGTAATAGCCGAGTGCCGCCAGCCGGCGCTGGATGCGCTGGCCGTCGGCGCGGTTGAGCGGGTTCATGCCGGCGGCCGGCGGCGGCGGATACGCGGTTTCGATCGCGCCGACCGCATCGTCCGGCGAGATCGCGCCGGGCGGCGCGTTCACCGCCGCGGTCGAGAACAGCCGCGCGGCGGTCTCCGCATCGAAGGCGTCGTTGACGAGCAGTCCGTTCGCTTCCTTGAACCGGCGCAGCGCATTGCGCGACATCGCCCCCCAGGTGCCGTCGGCCGGAGCAATCACGTAGCCGAGCTCGTTGAGGCGCTTCTGCACGCGCATGGCGACGTCCACGCGCAACAGCGCCAGCGACGGCAATTTGGCCGGCACGCCGGCATCGCGATCGGGATCGTCGGCCGAGGCGCGCCCGAGCCGGATGAGCAGCGGCAACGGCTCGGCGGCCGATGCGTCGCCCCCGGTCAGCGAGGCGGCGCCGGTGGTGGCGATCTTGCGGCGCCACCCGCTCATGAGCGCGCGGCCTTCCGCTTCGAGCAGGGCCCGGCGGGCGGCGGCTTCGGCGTCGATCGCCTCTTTGTCGGCGGGCGCATAGCGGTAGCGCGGGCAGCGCGCGTTCCAATCGTCCACGTGGGCGTTGAACACCCCGAGGTCGGCGGCGTCGATGAGCGGCCCCACGGCCTCCAGCCGGATCTGCTGGAAGGTGCAGTAGCGCATGTTGGCCTGGCTGAACTGAAGGCCGGCGCCGACCGGCGGCCGTTCCTCGGCGGGCGGCAGATCCGGCGCGTTCGACGGCCAGCGCTGCTCCTCGGGTGCCGAGGCAATGGTGAAGGACGGCGCGCGCCAGTCGACCGGAAGGCTGAAGAGGACGATGCAGATGGCAAGCGCCGCGGCCGCGCAACCGAGCCACATCCCGAGCGTCGCTGGCGGACGGCGCGACGCGATCGCGTCCCAGCCAAGGAACTTTTTTTTGCGCAGCGCCCCGGTGAACGCCTTCAGCCGGGCATCGAGCTTGAGCCGCAGGGCCGGGCCGCCGGAGCGCTCGGCGCCCAGATGCAGCGGCTCGCCGGCGAGCGCCTGCTCCGCCTGTCGAACGATATCGGCCGGATGGAGACCCGCATCGGCGGGCGCAGGCGCGGATGAACCTCGTGGCAATGCGTCCAGAGGCAGCCCTTGGCTGCCCGGCTCGATCGAATCGCTTGCCCCCGACACGTTGCCCCCTGCCCCACCGCGAACGCTACCTGAACATGCCGCGTCTCACGCCCCGTCCCCGAGCGGCACGGCACAGGCAGCAGGAGATACCAGGAACGACAGAACGAAAAATTCAATCAGGACATTATGGCGATGATTGGATCGCGGGAGCCTCGCGGCAGATAATGCGCCGCCGCAGCGGCGGCGCCGCGCCTGCCGATTCCCGCGTCAGATGAATAAGGCGAGCAGCCCGGCCGACAGCGCGAAACCGGCCAACAGCGTGGACCAGTCTCCGGTGTCCAACCCCAGGAGCCGACGATCAGCCGCGACACGCACCAACATGACACCCCTCGATCTTGTTCGTTGTTCTCGCTTCCCGCACATCCCATAGCACGGGAGTCGCGCCTTGGCTGTTGCGTAGGGGACACACCCGAACGACAATCGAGCGCGCAGCGCGGCCACATTGTGCGCCCGATACCGCCCGCGGCTCGTGCGATATTTCGTAAGGTGGGTTAGGCGCGAAGCGCCGTAACCCGCCGTTCGCCGACGAGCTTGCTTGAAGGGATCGGTGGGTTACGCGCGCTTCGGGCGCTGACCCACCCTACGCACGTCCGCGGCTCGCGCGATAGATCAGGCCGAGCGCAAAGCCCGCCGCCAGGGCGAGGCCGAGCATGGTCTTGGGATGATCGACGGTCATCTCCTCGAGCGCATCCTCGATCGCGGCCATCCGGTCGCGCACGTCCTCGACGGCGTCGGCGAGGGTTTCCCGCGCCGCCGCGCCGGCATCCTGCAGGGCGTCCGAAGCCCGTCCGCCGATTTTCTGCACCGCCTCGCCGACCGCCTCGGCGCCGCCGACGATGCTGGGGCTGCGAGCCATCTTCCTGACCGGCATGGCGCGATACTCCCGTTCGGTGACCCCCTCTGGATAATTCGCTGTCGTGCGACAAGTTTCACGCGAATAGCGAATAGCGAATAGCGAGTAGCGAATAGTAAAGAGGTGGCCCCATTCCTCCCTATTCGCTATTCGCTATTCGCCATTCGCTACCCTATAATCAGAGCGTGGCGGAGGTTGCGTACATGATCAAACGGATCGTCCTCGGCGCCGTGCTTGTCGCACTGGCCTCGATCGGCAGCGCGGCGGCCGGGCCGCTGCAAGCCGGCATCGCCGCCTTCAATCGTCACGATTACACCCGCGCGGCGCAGATCCTGCTGCCGCTCGCCGCCGCCGGCGACCCCCGGGCGCAGACCTACATGGGCTTCCTCTACGCCAATGGACGCGGCGTGGTGCAGAACCGCATCGTGGCGTCCAACTGGTATCGCTCCGCCGCCGAGCAGGGCGACCCGACGGCCCAGTACATGCTCGGCCTCATGTACGACAGGGGCCATGGCGTGCCGCAGGATTACGTCATCGCCTATACGTGGCTCAACCTCGCCGTCGCGCACGCGAGCCCGAGAGAGCGGCAATATTGGCTGCGCATACGCGACGCGGTGTCCTCGAAGCTCTCGCTGCGCCAGCTCACCGAAGCCCAGCGCCGCGCCGTCGAATGGCAGGCGGGACGCCCGGTGATCTATTCGCACTGGCCGTACGAGTAACCTCTATCAGGTCCGTCAGGAAGCGAGCAGCGTCGCGTCGAGCAGCCAGCCGAGCCAGATCGCCGGCGCGAGAAAGAGGCCGAACGGCAGCCGCGCCATGGCGCTGACCGGACGGCGCCCGGCAAACTGCCGCAGCAGATAGACCGCGAGCGCCGCCAGCGCGGCGATCTCGATCGCGATGGGGATCGTCGTCCAATCGAGCCACGCGCCGGCGACGCCGGCGAGCTTGACGTCGCCAAGCCCGATGCCTTCCCGCCCGCGGATGCGATAGTAGACTGCGCGCAACGCAAAAAAACTCGCCGCCAGCACCGCGCCGCGCAGCAGGGCCGCGCCGAGGCCCTCCAGCACCGTCCCCCAGGGATCGATGGCCGCGTTCGCCAGCGCGAGCGCAAACGCCGCGCCGCTCAGCACGTCCGGGATGATGAAATGACGCGCGTCGATCGCGGCGATCGCCACCATGGCGAGCGCGAGGCCCGCGCCCAGGACGCCGCGCAGGCCGGGCGCAACCGCGAGGCTCGTCGCCGCGGCGGCAAGCGCCACAGCGCCGATGGCGGCGAACGCGCACAAGTCCCGGCGGGTCAAGCCCGTGGCAATCCTGCTGATCGGTCGCGAGGGATCCGGCGGATCCTCAGGCACGGCGTGTCGGCACGCCGTTGCGGCCGGTCATCGCACGATCGCGGGCGCGCGCGGCACCACCGCTCCGGGCGGATCGACGGAGCCGATCTTGCCGCCGCGCAGCCGCGAACGCAGCTCCTCCGCCACCACCGAGGCATCGACGCTGTCGCGGATGATCTGCGGCCGGATGAAGATGATCAGCTCGGTCCGCACGAGACCGCGGCCGTTGTTGGTGGCGAAGGCGTCGCCGATGCCGGGAAGCTGATCGAGGATGGGAATGCCCGAGCGCGAGCGATTCTGCGTTTCGCTGATGAGGCCGGCCAGCAGCACCGTCTGGCCGGTGGCCACCGACAGCGAGCTCTTGACCCGGCGCTGGGAAATCGTCGGCGTCAACGTCGCGCTGCCGGCGGTGTCGGCGACGTTGCTGATCTCCTGCTCGACGTCGAGCATCACGTTGCCGTTGGAATTGATCCGGGGAATGACGCGCAGGATGATGCCGGTGTTCTGGTAATTGATGGTGTTGACGACGGCATTGTTGGCGCTGAGCACCGTCGCGGTGCCGGTCGCGATCGGCACCTGGTCGCCGACCTGCAGCGTCGCGACCTGATTGTCGACCACGACGAGGGACGGATTGGAGAGGACCTTGACGTCGGTATAGTTGTGCAGCGCGTTGATGATGAGCTGCGGGTTGGCCAGCGAGCCGATCAGGAGGTTGGAGCCGGGAAAGACCTGAGCCAACGGCTGGGTGATCGCGGTGTTGATGATCTGTCCGGTGCCGGTCGGCGCGCCGAGGTTGGCGCTGGTGAGGAAGAACTGCACGCCGTAATTGAGCTTGTCGTTGAGCGTGACCTCGGCAATGGTCAGGTCGATGGCGACCTGGAGCTGCGGCCGGTCGATCTGGTGCAGCGCGCGCTCGATGATCTTGTAGTTTTCCTGGTTGGCGTAGATCAGCAGCGCATTGTTGACGACGTCGGGCGTGATGCGGACGCCGGGCAGGATCGCCGACCCGGTCCCCCCCGGCGCGCCGGCGCCGCCCAGCCGGTTGGCGCCGAGCCCCCCGCCGGCGAGGTCGGCGCCCGGAGCGGTGGCTGGCGTAGAGGTGGTCGAGGAGGCGCCAAGCGGGCCTCCGAGGCCCCCGCCGCCGATGCCGCCCGAGAGGCCGCCGGGGCTCTGCGCCTGTCGCATGATGGAGCTTGTCGCTCCCACCGTGCCGCCGGTCAGCCGATCAACGGTCGTCTGCGTGGTGGTGCCGGCGCCGGGCGCGATCTGGCTCGCGGCCGAGTCGAGCGCGCCGCCCCCGCCGCTGCCGACGAAAATATCATTGAGCAGCCGCGCCACCTGGCGCGCATCGCCATAGCGAAGGCGGTACACCTTGACGCCGGTGCTGGCGGTTTCCGAGCTGTCCAGCCGGTTGATCCAGGTCGCCGCGGTGCGCAGCAATTCCGGCTTGCGCGTGACGACCAGGATGGCATTGAGCCGGCCGACCGCCTGGAATTTCACCATGTTCTGGCTCAGCCCGCCCTCGCCGGAATCCATGATCTTCTCGAGCTCGCCGATCAGCGGCTCGGGCGTGGTGTTGCGCACCGGATAGATGCCGACCGATTGGCCGCGCATCCAATCGCCGTCGAAGCTCAGCACGGTCTCGACGGCGGCCCGCCGCTCGGCGCCGCTGCCCTGGACCACGAGCAGGTTGCGCGACGGATCGGCGCGGATCGTGCCGGGCTTCGCGGCAAAACTGTCGAGCAGCTTGGTGACCGTCTGCACCGAGACGTGCTGGAGCGGGATGACGGTGATGCCGTAGCCCGGCTCCGAGCGGCCGGCGCTGTCGACCGTGCCGCTGCCCACCGCTTCGGGGGCGGGCACCAGGCGATAGCCGGTGCGATCGCGCACCAGCGCCACGTTGGCGGTGCGCAGCGCGCTTTCGAGCACGAACAGCACGTCGTTCTTGGGCACCGGGCGTCCCGATGCGAGGCTCACCGTGCCCTGCACGCGCGGATCGATCGTGTAGCCGGCGCCGAGAATGTCGCCGAGGATGACCTTGGCGACGGTCGTGACCGGGGTGTTCTCGAAATTGAAGTCGTAGCCTTCGCCGCCCGCCGCGGTCGGCTGCGGCACCACCTGCGGTCCGGACGCGCTGCCGTAATAGGCGGCCGCGCGCGGACCCGCCGAGGTCCCGGTGCTGGCGTTTTGCTGCGGCTGGGGAAAGCGCGGCTGCAGGTCGGTCGAGCGGACCCGGTCGGTCGCGTCCGGCATGTCGTGGCCGCTCTGCCCGATCGAAGCGAGATTGCAGGCGGCGAGCAGCGCGCCGACAGCAATGCAGCATGCCCCCGCCAAACCGGCGCGGAGCACACGGCCCGTCCGCGGCACCCTGCACGACGCCAACAACTGTCCCACCCGCAACGATCGTCGACTTTGCAACCGCAGCAGAAAGCTGATTATTGACAGAGATTTACACCATCGCTAAGTTTCGATTATCCGTCAAGCAAAAATACTTCGGCCGGGAAAGATCGAGATTTTCCCGATCTGCACAGGTGGACGTGTCGATGACCGTCAATATAGTCGCGGACTTTGCCAGACATCTTTCGGGCAAGAACTATATTGTCTCCAATCTGAACTCGAATTCCGGCTCGCCCAAGGAACAGAACCTTGAACCGAACCTGCGAAAGCTGTGGGAATCGACCGAGCTCTCGGCCAACGACTTCGCCGAGGAGGTGGCGCGCTTCTACGCCCTTCCGCGGGTCGGCCTGCCCCAGCTGATCGCCGCCTCGGCCATCACAACGCCGTTCTCCCAGCGCTTCCTGCGCGAGACCACGGTGTTCCCCTACCAAGCCCCCGACGGCCGGCTGAAACTGGCGCTGGCCGACCCGAGCGACGCCGCCGCCATCCGGGCGGCCGAGATCGTGCTCGGCGGGCCGGTCGAGATCGAGGTCGCCTCGTTCGAGGACATCGCCACGGTGCTCGCCGAACGGCTGGGCGAAGGCTCAGGCTCGCCGGACGTGCCGGAGGCCGCGCTCGCGCGCGCCGACGACGACATCGAGAGCCTGCGCGACCTCGCCAGCGGCGCGCCGGTCGTTCGCGCCGTCAACGATCTCCTGGAAAAGGCCATGGAGTTGCGCGCGAGCGACATCCATATCGAGCCGTTCCGCAACGGGCTGGTCGTGCGCATGCGGGTCGACGGACTGCTGCGCGCCGTGCCGACGCCGGCCGGCGCCCTGCCCCAGGCGCTGATCTCGCGCATCAAGATCCTCGCCGGCCTCAACATCGCCGAGCGGCGCCTGCCGCAGGACGGCGCCGCGCGGCTGCGCGTCGCGCGCTCGGACATCGACATCCGCGTCGCCACCATGCCGACCCAGCACGGCGAATCCGCGGTGATCCGCCTGCTGCCGCGCGACCGCGGCCTGCTCGAGATCGGCAAGCTCGGGCTGCTGGGCGCGGACGAGCCAAAACTGCGGCGCCTGCTCGCGCTGCCGCACGGCATGATCGTGATCACCGGCCCCACGGGCAGCGGCAAGACGACGACGCTCGCCACGATGCTATCGATCCTCAACGAAGCCACGCGCAAGATCCTGACGATCGAGGACCCGGTCGAGTACGAAATCCACGGCGTCAACCAATCGCAGGTGAAGCCGTCGATCGGGCTGAGCTTCGCGGCGGCCATGCGCGCGTTCGTGCGCCAGGACCCCGACGTGATCATGGTCGGCGAGGTGCGCGACCCGGAAACCGCCAACATCGCGATCCACGCGGCGCTGACCGGCCACCTGGTGCTCACCACGCTGCACACCGAGACCGCCGCCGCCGCGGTGCCGCGGCTGCTCGATCTCGGCGTCGAGAGTTTCTTGCTCAGATCCGTGCTGCGCGCGGTGATCGCGCAGCGGCTCGTGCGCGTCCTGTGCGATCGCTGCAGGGCGAAGCGCGTGCTGGCGACGCGCGACCTCGCCGCGGACCCGCGCTACGCCATGCTCGGCTTGCGCGCCGGCGAAACCATGCACGAGCCGGCCGGCTGCGAGCGCTGCGGCGGCACCGGCTATCGCGGCCGCACCGGCGTGTTCGAGATCCTCGAAATGGTCGAGGACGTGCGCAAGATGGTGGCCGCCGGCGCCGACGCGGTCGCGCTCGACAAGACGGCGGTCGAGCACGGCATGACGACCATGACCGACGACGGCATCGCCAAGTGCCGCGCCGGCATGACCTCGGCGGCCGAAGTCCTGCGCGTCACCTCGGTGCGGTGACGCCATGCCGAGCTTTCGTTACCGCGCGCTCACCCAGAGCGGCGAAGTCGTGAGCGGATCGATTTTGGCTCCGACCGCGGCCGAGGTCGCCCATCGCATCGAGTATCTCGGCCTCGTGCCGATCGAGGCCGTCACCGAGGAAAAGTCGGCGGCGCGCTTCGGCCTCTCGCTGCTCTCGCGCGCGCGCGCCGAGGACGTCACCGTCTTCACCCGCGACCTCGCGCTGCTGCTCAAGGCGGGCGCGCGCATCAACGACGCGCTCGAGCTGCTGGCGCAGGATTTCGACGTCGGCCGCCTGCGCCCGACCGTGGCCAAGATCCGGGCGGCGGTCCTCGCCGGGGAAAGCTTTGCCGAGGCCCTGTCCGCCCATCCGGCCCTGTTCCCGCCGATGTACGTGGCGCTCGTGCGGGTGGGCGAAGCGTCGGGCACGCTCGACCATATCCTGGAGGTGCTGGGCGCGGAGCGCCTGCGCGCCGAGGCGCTGCGCCGCCGCCTCGCCGACGCCCTGCGCTACCCGGCGTTCGTGCTGTGTGCCGCGTGCGCGGTCCTCGCCTTCTTTCTGCTGTTCGTGCTGCCGCAGTTCGCCGCGGTCCTGCGCGACTTCAACGCCAAGCTCGATCCGATCGTCGTGGCGTTCCTCGGCCTGTCCGATTTCCTGCGCGGGCACACCGACGCGGTCGGGATCGTGCTCGTCGTGCTGCTGCTCGCGGGCTGGCTGCTGCTGCGCCAGGCGCGCGTGCGCGCCGGCCTCATGCGCACGGCCGCCCGCTTGCCGCTGCTGCGCTCGGTGCTGAGCTTCCACCGCACGGCCTTGTTCTGCCGCAATCTTGGCGTTCTGCTCTCGAGCGGCGTCGCGCTGACGACGACGCTGCGCATCCTGAGCGACATGATGACGGCGACGGGCGACGCCACGGCGTGGAGCAAGACCGTCGACCGGGTGCGGCACGGCGGCAAGCTCTCCGACGCGCTCGCCGACACCGCCGCGCTTCCCACCATGGCGGTGCGCATGTTACGGTTGGGGGAGGAAACGGGACAGCTGCCGATGCTCGCCGGTCGCGTCGCCGAGTTCTACGAAGCCAAGCTGCAGCGCAGCCTTGACCGGGTGGTCGGCATTGCCGGCCCGTTGGCGATCGTCACGATCAGCATCGTCGTCGGCGGCCTGATCGTCTCGGTCATGACCGCGCTGCTGTCGGTCAGCCAAATCGTCGGATGAAACAGAGAGGGTTCGTATGATTCACCCGGGCATGCCGACCCGAGCGGCCGGTCGACGGGCAAAGCGCCGCCAGCGCGGCTTCACCCTGGTGGAAATCCTGGTCGTCATCACGATCATCGGGCTCATCATGGCGCTGGTCGGGCCGCGCGTCATCAACTACCTGGGCGAGTCGAAGGCGAAGGCGGCGAAGATACAGATCGCGAGCTTTTCGAGCGCGCTCGACCTGTTCTATCTCGACGCCGGACGCTATCCCTCGAGCGCGGAGGGCCTCGACGCGCTCGCGCAGCGCCCGGGCGGGCTGAGCGCGTGGAACGGGCCTTATCTGAAGGGCGGCGCGGTCCCCAAGGATCCGTGGGGACACCCCTATCTCTATCGCGCGCCGGGCGAGCACGGACCTTATGACATCATCTCCTACGGCGCGGACGGGCAGGAAGGTGGCACGGGCACGGCGGCCGATATCGTCAGCTGGGCGCAATGACCGCCTGACGGCACGCCAGTGACCAGTAATCAGAAATCAGTAATCAGAAGGAGGGCAGTTCAGGTTTCTGATCACTGTCCTCTGATTACTGGTCACTGGAATGACGGCTTCACCCTTCTCGAAGTCGTTTGCGTCGTCGCCATCATCGCGATCCTCGCCGCCATCATCCTGCCGGCCATTCCGCGCGGGACCTCGCATGCGCGGCTCGAAGCCTACGCGCTCGAGATGGCGACGCTGATCAAGCAGGACCGTTACGCCGCCATCCGGCGCCGCGCCCGCGTGGCGACCGAGGTCAACGCGATGGCGCGCACGGTGCGCTCGGGAACGACCGGCCGCATGGTGCGCCTGCCCGACGATATCGGCATGGAGGCGCTGCTGGCCGCCCGCTGCGACCAGCGCCCGGCCGGGACGACCATCGATTTCTTCGCGTCCGGTCGCTCGTGCGGCGGAACGATCGCGCTGACGCGGCCGGGCATGGGCTTCCAGATTCGCGTCAACTGGCTGACCGGAGGTGTCGAGGTTGTTTCCGTCAAGAGTTGATGCGCACGGCGGCACGGTCGCCGGCTTCACGCTCATCGAAGTGCTGGTGGCGCTCGCGATCGTCGCGGTGGCGCTCGGCGCGATCGGCGCGTTGATCGCGACCACCGTGCGCGGAACCCAATCGATCGATCAGCGCCTCTCGCTCGTCGAGACCGCGCGCGCGGTCGACGCCGCCCTGCCCGACCGGACCGAGCTGGTGCCCGGCGCCTCGTCCGGCCGGATCGCCGGCCATCGCTGGCGCATCGACGTGCTGCCGTTCGTTGCGAATTTCGTCGACCCGCGCCTGCCCTCGCCCTGGGTGCCGCAGACGGTCGTGACCCGGGTGCAGTCGCCCACCGGAGCGATCCTGCGCATCGACACGGTGCGGCTGCGCCGGAGGACCGACCAGTGATCAGTAATCAGAAATCAGTAATCAGACGAACGTCAGCTCAGCGTTCTGATGACTGTTCTCTGATCACTGATAACTGTGCCGGCTTCACCCTGATCGAGACGCTGATCGCGACCGCGCTGATGGTGGCGATCCTGGCGGCGCTCGCCACGGTGACGTCGCAGTGGCTGCCCAACTGGAACCGCGGGTTCGCCCGCGTGCAGCGGACCGAGCTGCTGGCGCTCGGCCTCGAGCGGCTGGTGGCGGACCTCGCGGCCGCCGAGTTCGTCTCGCCCTACGCCGTGACCAGCCGGCCGTTGTTCGAGGGCCGGGAACTCTCCGTCACGTTCGTGCGCCCGGCGGTCGGCCCCAACGCGCGGCCCGGCCTCGAAGTGGTGCGGATCGCGGAAACCGCCGACGCGCGCGGCCTTGCGCTGGTACGCGTGCGCGCGCCGTTCGTCCCGCTCGACCCCAACGTGGCCTTCGACGCGCGCAAGCTCGCCGATCCGGTCGTGCTGTTGCGCGCGCCCTACCGCGTGTCGCTCGCCTATGCGGGCCCGGACCGGGTGTGGCGCGCGACCTGGATCGAGGCCGATCAGCTGCCGAGCGCCGTCCGCGTGACCGTGCGCAATGCGGCGACCGGACAGACTTTGTCGGCCTCCACCGCCGCCCTCGTTCACATCACCGCGCCGGCGGAATGCACGCGCGCCAAGGACACCCGCGATTGCGGCAAGAAACCGGCCGACTTGCCGGCCGGCCAGAAGGAACTGTGAGCGCCATGCGCTGTCGGATGCCGCGCGGCAAACTCGGTGTGCCGAGAGTCCCCCTCACCCGACGGCCTTCGGCCGTCGACCCCGGATCAAGTCCGGGGCAGGCTCTCTCCCCGCAAGCGGGGAGAGGTAACGGCGGATTCATCGTGGTGGCGGTCCTGTGGATGCTCGGCGCGCTGGCGACGCTCGCCGCGATCTACGCCGTTTACGTCATCAACGCCGCGACCGGCCTGAGCGTGAACGACGACCGGCTCAAGGCCGAGGCCCTGACCAGGGCGGCGCTCGAGCTCACCGCCTATCGGGTAACCTCGGCCGATGCCGAGACGCGGCCCTCGCGCGGGGATTTCTTGTTTCGCCTCGGGCGCGCCACTGTCGCCGTCGAGTTCCGCTCGGAAGCCGCCCGCATCGACCTCAACATGGCGTCCCGGGAATTGCTCGCCGGCTTGCTCGCCGGACTGGGCGCGCCTTACGCCAACGCCGCCTATTATGCCGACCGCATCGTCGGCTGGCGCACGACGCGCGACGCCGACGCTCCGGACGTCGAAGGTCCCGCCTATCGGACCGCCGGCTTGAGCTATCGCCCGCGCCAAGCGCCGTTCGCGCACGTCGGCGAGCTGTCGCTCGTTCTCGGGCTGCCGCCGGCGCTGGTGGAGCGGGCGCTGCCCTTCGTGACGGTGTTCAGCGGCCGGCCGGAGGTCAACATCATGGACGCCGCGCCCGAGGTTCTCGCGGCGCTGCCCGGCATGACGCCGGATCGGCTCTACGCCGTGCTCAGCCAGCGCGGGACCGGACCGCAGGCCGCGCAATTCCTCCTTCGCCTCGTCGGCACCGAGCAGAGCAGCGCAACCAGCGAGGCCAGCAAGGCGATGCGGGTCGGCGTGCGCATGGACCTGGAGAACGGGCGGCGCGTGCGCGCCGAGGCAGTCATCCTCCTTCTCGAGGATGGCCCCGAGCCGTTTCGTGTATTGTCCTGGCGCGACGATTTCGACGGGCCGAGCTAGAGAAACCAAATGGCATCCCTGCGGCAAACCGCCGACGGCTTCTCGCGCTTCATCGATTGCGTCGCCGCGAAGATCGTCGCGGTCCTTGGACGGTTCGCGGCCGCGCGCAGCGTGCGGCTGGTCGAGGAGGCCGGCGGCACGTTCGCGCTGCAAACATCCGGACAGGAGGCGCCGGCCTCGTCCATGCGCGAGCGCCTGCAGATCCAGGACGGGAAGGTCGCCGCGGCCCCGGCAAGCGTGACGGCGCTGCTGCGGCGGAGCCGGACCGAGCTGGTGCTGCGGCCGGACCGGTTCGTGATCCGCCCGCTCGAGCTGCCGCGCCGCGCGGCGGAGTTTCTCGACGGCATCGTGCGCGCGCAGATCGACCGCCTCACCCCGTGGAGCGCGGGCGACGCCGCCTTCGGCTGGAGCGCGCCGGCGGATTTGCCCGGCGACCGCATCGTCGTGACGGTCGCGGCGACGGCGCGGGCCCTGGTGCAGCCGCTCATCGGCGCGCTCGCCGGTCTCGGCGCGGATGCCATCGCGGTCTCGACCCTCGTGCCGGGCGAGTCCGGGCCGATTGCGGTCAAGGTGCTGGACGAGCGGGTGCGCGGCGCCGACGAGGTCAGGCGCGTGCGGCGCGCGGTCGTCGCCGTTCTTCTCGCCGCGGCCGTGCTT
>DASPZC010000382.1:0-10202 GCA_035636455.1 Xanthobacteraceae bacterium | reverse complement strand
CACAGGGGTTATTGCGTTCATCGGCGTGATTGTGCAATCTATCGTAGCTACTTCGCAATAAATATTGCGAATATCGAATAAACGGCGGAGGCCCGGATGGCTGTCGCGACCGATGTTTCGCCCGCCATGGTGCATGGACTGGCCGCGTTCGCGGGAGCCGGGCGCCTCTACCGGTTCGGCGCGGCCTATGGTCCCTCGCCCCAGCAGCCCCACGAGGTCGCCGCCGCAACCGTCGAGGCGCTGGCGCGGCGCGGTCTGGTGCGCACCGCGCGGCATCATGCCGACCTCACCGAGGCCGGCGTGCAGCGCCTGCTCGCCGGCGCGCCCGGCCTCGACGCCGCCGGCATGGCGTGAGCTTCCGGGCCCCGAGCAAAGCGGCGGAGCCCGGGGCGACGCGCCGGGAGTGACGTCGCTCACTCGCCCGTCACGTATCGGCGGATTCCTTCGCTTCCATTCCGATCTCGCGCAAGACCTCCCGCGTGTGCTCGCCGAGGCGAGGGGAGGGGCGTCCCGAGGCCATGCGCGCGCCGTCGAGGGTGATCGGCGTGCGCAGGCCCGGCAGCGAGCCGGTGGCGGCCGCTGCGCACGGCATGTCGAGCTTCATGCCGCGATGGATCACCTGCGGATCGGCGAACACGTCGGCCAGCGTGTTGATCGGCCCGGCCGGCACCTGCACCGCCTCGAGCCTGGCGATGAGGTCGGCGCAGGCAAAGCGCGCCGTCAGGGTGAAGAGGTGCGCGATCAGCTTGTCGCGGTTCTGCACCCGGTCGGAATTGGTCAGATAGGTCGGGTCCTTCGCCAGCGCCGGCTCGCCCAGCACCGTGCACAGCTTGGCGAACTGGTTGTCGTTGCCGGCCGCGATGATGACGTGGCCGTCCGCCACCGGGAACACCTGGTAGGGCACCACGACCGGATGCGCGTTGCCCATGCGCCGCGGCGACTGGCCGGTGGTGAAATAGCTCAGCGCCTGGTTGGCGAGCACGCCGGTCTGCACGTCGAGCAGGGGGACGTCGACGTGGCAGCCGCGCCCCGTCCTCTCGCGCTGGGCCAGCGCCGCGAGGATGCCGACCGCCGAATAGACGCCGGTGAATATGTCGGCGACGGGAACGCCGACCCGCATGGGCTCGCCGTCCGGCGTGCCGGTCACGTCCATGATGCCGCCCATGCCCTGCACCAGGAGATCGTAGCCGGCGCGCGGCGCGTACGGGCCGTCCTGGCCGAAGCCGGTCACCGAGCAATAGATCAGCCGGGGATTGAGGGCGGAGAGGCTCTTGTAGTCGAGCCCGAACTTGGCAAGCCCGCCGACCTTGAAGTTCTCGATCAGGATGTCGGCGCGCGCGGCGAGCTTGCGCACGATCTCGCGGCCCGCCTCGCTCTCGAAGTCGAGCTCGATCGAGCGCTTGCCGCGGTTGGTGGCGTGGAAATAGGCGGCGCCGAGCGTGCCGCCGTCGGCGGCCGCCACGAAGGGCGGCCCCCAGCCGCGGGTGTCGTCGCCGGCGCCCGCGCGCTCGACCTTGACCACCTCGGCGCCGAGATCGGCGAGGATCTGGCCCGCCCATGGCCCGGCGAGGATGCGGGCAAGCTCGAGCACGCGGACACCGGCCAGCGGACCAGGCATGGAGGAACTCCTTCGCGGGGAGGGCGGAAAGACGCGCTTGGGGCGTTTAGTGGCGCGGTCACCCGGATTTGTCCATACCCGCTGCCCATTGTTTGGGCGAACCATTCGCCCTCTCGCGCATTGTCTGGTGTTGCAACGCGCGAATCCTGGCATACCTCCATGTCGCTACTCGTGGTCCGGACGAATGGGTCGAGGGGGATGAACACCTCGTTTTTCGGCGAGCTGCTGCAGACCATTTCCGAGCGCGGCCGGGCGCTGATCGACCGCACCCTGGAGCGCCGCGGCGTTGCGCCCGAGGCGCAGTCGGACGGCCTGGTCGAGCTATGCGAGGCGCTGCTGTCGGGCCGCGGCGAAGCGTCCGGCGTGGCGCTCGCCCGCGAGATCCTCACCCGCTACGCCGAGCTCAAGACCGGCCCGCGCATCGCCTTTTTCGAGGCGCTGGCAACGCGGTTCGGCCCCGACCCCGACCGCATCGCCGCCGCGGTCGCCGCCTGGGAGCGCGCGCCGACCGACTCCGCGGCGGCGGAGCTGCACCATGCCGCCGAGGCGCGCCGGCAGGAACTGCTGCGCCGGCTCAACCTGGCACCGGGCGGCACCGCCGCGCTCGTGGCCATGCGCGAGCAGCTCATGGACGTGATCGAGCGCCGCGACGACCTCGAAGCGGTGGACGCCGATTTCGTTCACCTGTTCTCGTCGTGGTTCAATCGCGGCTTCCTGGTGCTGCGGCGGATCGACTGGTCGACCCCGGCGATCGTGCTGGAGAAGATCATCCGCTACGAGGCGGTGCACCAGATCAGGGGGTGGGACGACCTGCGCCGGCGCATCGATCCGCCCGACCGGCGCTGCTATGCCTTCTTCCATCCGGCGCTGGTCGACGAGCCGCTCATCTTCGTCGAGGTCGCGCTCACCCCCGGCATCGCCGACGCGATCGGGCCGGTGCTCGCCGAGGAACGCGACCCGCTGCCGCCCGGGCGCGCCACCACGGCGGTGTTCTATTCCATCTCCAACTGCCAGCGCGGCCTGGGCGGCGTCACCTTCGGCCATTTCCTGATCAAGCAGGTGGTCGAGGAGATTTCGCGCGAGATGCCGCGCCTGTCGAACTTCGTCACCCTCTCGCCGGCCCCGGGCTTTGCCGACTGGCTCGCCCGCGAGCGCGCGGCCGACCAGTCGGCGACGCTCTCCGCCGAGGACCGGCTGCGGCTTGCGGCGGTCGACCGGATCGACTGGTGGCGCGACGAGGCGACTGTCGAGATCATACGCGAGCCGCTGCTGCGCGCCGCCGCGGCGTACTTTCTCGGCGCGCGCACGCGGCGCGGCGTGCCGCTCGATCCGGTGGCGCGCTTCCATCTCGGCAACGGGGCGCGCCTCGAGCAGCTCGACTTTCTCGCCGACCTGTCCGCCAAGGGCCTCGCCCAGTCGCACGGGCTGATGGTGAACTACCGCTACGACCTCGACGACATCGAGAAGAACCACGAGGCCTATGCGGCCAACCGCACCATCGTCGCCTCCAACGCGGTGCGCCGCCTCGCGCGCCACGCGCAGCCGAAGCTTCCGGCGGTCGCGGAGTAGATTCTTCCCCGGTGGAACAAGCGCTTTTTTGAACGGAACGCGGCGGCCGGCCGGTCGCTGTCACGTTGCGACCATAATTACATCGGTACAATGCAACCTTCGATAAATATCGGGAGGTTGGTCATGTTGAAGCACAAGCTGGCCTTTGCTCTCCTCGCCCTCGTCCTCGGCTTCGCGGCTGCCCCGAACGCGTTCGCGGCCGGACCGGCATCGCCCAATGCGCCGCTCTCCACGCCGGACAGCGATGTCTCCATGGCCCGGTTCTGCCCGATCAGCATCTTCTGCATCAAGGGCAGGGTTCCCAAGTGCCACTACGTTCCGGCCAAGCATCGCTGCGTTTGCCGCTGCGTCCCGCGGCACCCCTACTGAAAACGGTTCAGGGCGGTCGTGCGGCCCGCTCGTTATGACCGCCCGTAGACCGGGATGACGCCGCCGCGCGCGACGCGATTGTCGGGCGAGGCGAGGAAGGCGATCGTCGCCGCCACCTCCTCGACCTTCGGCCACGCGGCATGGTCGGCCTTGGGCATGGCGGCGCGGTTCGCCGCCGTGTCCATGATCGACGGCGCCACCGCGTTGACCAGGATGCCGTCCTTGGCGACCTCCTCGGCGAGCGCGGCGGTCAGTGCGGCGACGGCCGCCTTGCTGGCCCCATAGGCCGCCATGCCGGCGCCGGCGCGCCATTCGAGCGCCGGCCGCGCCGCCACGTTGACGATGCGCCCGCCTTCGCCCGAGCGCGCGATGGCGTTCACCGCCGCGCGGCAGCACAGGAAGCAGCTGATGAAATTCATGTCGAGCTGGGCCATCAGCTCGGATTTGTTCGTCGCCGCCAGCGGAGCGGCCGCGAAGCCGCCGGCGGCATGGATCGACGCCCATAGCCGCGGCACGCCGTCGTAGAGCCGCGCCACCGCCGCCTCGTCGGCGAGGTTGCCGACTGCCGCGAGCGTAACCTGCGGATGCTCGCGCAGCGCAAAGCGCTGCGCCGCGGTCTCGCTGCGATAGGGAACATGGCAGTGCGCGCCGCGCGCGACGAGCGCGCGCACGACCGCGGTCCCGAGCGCCCCGGCTCCGCCGGTCACAACGACATGACGGTCGCGATAGTCCATCGTACGTTTCCGGAAAACTTGCCGGCTCCGTCATTGCTCAAGTGCATATTGTTGCAATGCGCCGGCTGAGACAAGTCTCGCAATCAAATCGCCCGGATAAGACCATCAGTACGCGAAGCGCGGTCGTACCGCGGCATTCGGGACACCTTGACCAAGAAGATCCTCGAACATCTGTTTCACGTCTTTGACCTGGTTCATATATGCGGTGTACTCGTGCGGGGCGAGTGCCCTCGCAGCATTCACATTGGGCACGCCGCCGGCGGGCTGGGCCGTGACAACAGCATCGCGGAAGGCATCTTCCGCCTTCTTCAACTCGGCTGCCGCCTTGTTCAATTCAGCGAAGGACGCGGGGTTGACGGCCTTGCCGCCGACGTAGACCGCCTGGCTCAAGCCGAGAATGCCAAGCAGCGTTGGCGGGATCGTGAAGGAGGCCAATTCAATGAACCCGTTTGTCAGCAGGGCCGCCGCGACGATGGCGCTCACGAACAGCATCTGAACATGGTAGACGTCAAGCTCGCCGTCCGCGCCGAGAATATCCCCCCATTTTGGCAAGTTGGCGGTCGCGAGCCCACCCCTGACCAGCCAGCCTTTGTTGACGAAATAAGCGTAGTTGCCGTAATCGAGACGGTTCTTCGTCACGTCCGTCAGTTTGGAGCCGGCCGCTGCCACGCCGGAAATGCCGAGCAGATAGGCAATGCTTTCCGATATATCCGACAGGCGGCCCTCGCTTGCGAAGATGTAAACAAGCAAGCCGCCAACGATCAGCGAAAACACGAATATCTGCAGCTTCGACGGGCTTCCCTTGCCGTTCGCGCCGGCCGTGATGACTATCGGATCGTAATAGTTCTCCCAGGTGTACTGTTGCGCCCGCTCGTCGCCTGCTTCCGCCCGATTAAACTGCGCACGATGTATGACAAAAGCGACGATGGCCGACGCCAGGTACATCAGCAAGACGAAAACAGCCGCTATCCCCGCACAAATCCATCCATTTGTAGTTCTTGATTCAAAAGATGAAACAAATATCGGCGCTGCATTGGCGCTCTCGCACCTGAAGAGATAAAGATTCGCGGTAAACCACAGGGACCAGAGCTCGGCCGGCACGTTGAAGGTGACGAGGGTAGCTGTGCTGGTGACCCGACCGTTGGTAACCAGCCAGTGCTTGTCGGAAATCGTCGACGCGTTGACGCTCTGCTCGCGGCTTAAGCGCGTGATGTTCGAAGTGCCCGTCACGAGTTGTCCGACGACGTACCAGATCTCTCCCTCGGTGTGACGGCGCTCGACAGCGACCTTGGCGGGCCCACCTGCCGGCAGAAAGGTGGTCGCCGGGACCGCCACGGCCTGTTGAGGCGCGGCCGAAAGGCCCGCGATGGCATTTTGGGCGTCTTGTTGAATCATCTTGCACGCGGCCGGCGCCTGGCCTCCGGGCTGGGCGAGCACGGGCGTGGCGGGCAAGTTGATGCCAAACAGAAAGGTGACGCCGATAACGCAAGCGCGAAGCGCCGCCGTCGGCAGGCGTGCCATGGGAAATCCCCCTGATCGCGGACTTGAATTGGCCCGTCCGCATGCCTCTTCTTTGAATTCAATTTAACCTAGTATCCGTGAGGTGCCAACGGGCTGAACCTGGACCTTGTTCGAGACGCTTGGCGGCGGCGCGAGATGGGCGGCGGTGCGTGGTTCGCCGCCCATGCCGGACCGCCAAGCAGAAATCCGGATCAAATCCCGCTCGCATCCGACAGCCGCCTTGAGCCCGACCGCCCGTCCGCGCCATGCTCCGCCCAAAGGATTCGGCGAACACCATGGCGGATTTCGACCTCGCCATCATCGGCGGCGGCATCAACGGCGCGGGGATCGCCCGCGACGCCGCCGGGCGCGGCATCCGCGTGCTGCTGATCGAGCAGAACGACCTCGCCTCCGGCACCTCCTCCGCCTCGACCAAGCTGATCCACGGAGGGTTGCGCTATCTCGAGCAATGGGCGTTCCGCCTGGTGCGCGAGGCGCTCGCCGAGCGCGAGGTGCTGCTGCGCATGGCGCCGCACATCATCCGGCCGCTGCGCTTCGTGCTGCCGCACCACAAGGCGCTGCGGCCCGCCTGGCAGCTGCGCGCCGGGCTGTTCCTCTACGACCGGCTCGGCGGACGCGACATCCTGCCTGCGACGCGCACGCTCGACCTGACCCACGGCCCGGTGGCCGTGCCGCTCAAGCGGCAGTTCAAGCTCGGCTTCGAATATTCCGATTGCATGGTCGACGATGCGCGGCTCGTCGTGCTCAACGCCGTCGACGCCGCCGAGCGCGGCGCCGTCATCCACACGCGCACGCGCCTGGTGCGCGCCGATCGCGCCGCGGACGTCTGGGAGCTCGTGCTCAATGTTCACGGCCGGCGCGAGGCCGTGACCGCACGCGTGCTCGTCAATGCCGCCGGGCCATGGGTGGCGCACCTGATGACGTCGATGCTGCGCCTGAAGACGGCCGCCCATGTGCGCCTCGTCAAGGGCAGCCACATCGTCGTGCCGAAACTGTTCGATCACGACCGCGCCTACCTATTCCAGAGCGCCGACAGCCGCGTGGTCTTCGCCATTCCGTTCGCGCGCGCGTTCACCCTGATCGGCACCACCGACGAGGATTTCGACGGCGACCCGGCCGCCGTTGCGCCGACCGCTCCGGAGGTCAATTACCTGTGCGAGGCGGTGAGCGCCTATTTCCGCGACCTGGTGACGCCCGATCAGGCGGTGTGGACGTTCGCGGGCGTGCGCCCGCTCTATGACGACGGCCGCTCCAAGGCCCAGGACCTGACGCGCGACTACGTGCTCGCGCTCGATCGCCCGTACGGCGAGGCGCCGCTGCTCACCGTCTACGGCGGCAAGATCACCACTTATCGCAAGCTGGCCGAGGCGGCGCTCGGCTCGATCGGCAGCTACTTCGCGGCGGGGCCGCCCTGGACCCGGGCGGCGCCGCTGCCGGGCGGCGATTTTCCCTGGGACGGCTTTGATGCGCTGGTGGCGCGGGCGCAAGGGCTGTGGCCGTTCCTCGGCGAGAGTAACGCGCGGAGGATGGTCGGCGCCTACGGCACGCGGCTCGACGCGGTGCTCGGCGACGCCCGGACCGTCGCGGATCTGGGCGAGCGTTTCGGCGCCGATCTCACCGCGCGCGAAGTGCGCTATCTGATGCGCTCGGAATGGGCCGAGACCGCCGAGGACGTGTTGTGGCGGCGCTCGAAGAGCGGGCTGCACGTAACGCCCGATGCGGCCGCCGCGCTGGCGCGCTTCATGGCAGGCGAGGGGTCCCGCAAGGTCGCCGCGGAATGAGAGCTGGGGCGCGCGGACCGCAGGTGTCGCGCGGCCGGCCGGATGCCCGCCGTCATTCCATTGTAACAACCACCGCAATAGGTTATGACTTCTACTACCCGTTCCGATGCGGCCGGGGGGGCCGCAGTCCGCACGAGGGACCTCGCCAATTTGGGGCGCGCGCGGTAAAAAATGACCGTGCGGGCAACAGCGAGCGGCGGCCTGACCATGTCGGCGACCCAAGCCATCCCTTCCGAATCGCGCCGGGATTCGCGCATCGAGCTTCTCGGCCGGCTTCTGCATGACGTCGATGTCGAGGTGACGCTGCCCGACGGGGAGGTGCTGAGCTTCGGCCAGGCGCCGCCGAAATTCCGCGTGACCATCAATCACGACCGCGCGCTGCGCCGCGGCTTCGACGAGTTCGCGCTCGGCCAGGCCTATGTCGAGGGCGACATCGATTTTTCCGGCGACATGCTCTACCTGCTGGAGATGCGCGCGCGCCTGGTGGAGCGCACGCCGCTCGCCGCCAAGCTCGCGTTCCTCTGGCAGCTGGTGCTGCGCGCCCCGACGCGCATCAATCGCGCGGCCATCGACTTCCATTACAATCTGGGCGACGACTTCTACCTCACCTTCATCGACACCAGATATCGCTTCTACTCGCACGGCATCTTTCACAGCGACGACGAGACGCTCGAGGAGTCCTCCGAGCACAAGCTGGAGACCATGTACCGGGCGCTCGACCTCAAGCCGGGCATGCGGCTGCTCGACATCGGCGGCGGCTGGGGCGGCGCGATGCAGTATTGCGGCGAGCGCGGCGTCGACGTCACCTCGCTGACGATCGCCGAGGATTCCTTCACGTATTTGCAGAACCTGATCCGCGCCGGGAACCTGCCGGGCCGGGTGCTCAAGCAGGATTTTTTGACCTACCGGCCCGACCAGCCGTACGACGCCATCGTGATCTACGGCGTGATCGAGCACATCCCGAATTACCGGCTGTTCGCGGAGCGCGCCTTCGACTGCCTCAAGCCCGGCGCCTCGCTCTATCTCGACGCCTCGGCCGCCAAGGAGAAGTATTCGATCAGTCCGTTCACGCAGCATTACATATGGCACGCCGCGCACAGCTTCATGGCGCTGCCCGACATGATCCAGGAATTCGTCAACCACGGTTTCGAGATCATGGAGGTCAAGCGCGAGACGCACGACTACGAGCTCACGATGCGGCACTGGGCCGAGCGTTTCGATGCCGCGCGCGACAAGATCGTCGCGCGGTGGGGCGAGAAGACCTATCGGGCGTTCCGCGTCTATCTGTGGGGCGGCTGTCACGCGTTCCGCCGGGACATCCTGCAGGCCTACCACGTCGTCGTGCGCAAGGGTCAGGACGCCGGGCCGCGTCCCGGCGTGTGGCGGCGCACGCGCAATTTCATCCAGGGCCTCGCCTAGAGCATGTTCCGGCGAAAGCCTGCCCCGGACTTGATCCGGTGGTGGATGCCGGTTCGCCGATAAGAACATGCGCCACGCAAAGATTTCTCGAGCACGTCCCGATTCCGAAGGAACGGGACGTGCTCCAGAGCCATATCCGATCATCATAAGATTTTAGCCTCGTAGGGCGCTCATCCGGGTCACGCGCCCCTGTCGCGTGTGATATCGTCCGTCAGGCGGTCGATGGACGAGGAGGGACGAGCCATGGAAAAAGCAGCCATTGCGCGCCGGGAGCATTCCGCGGTCGAGGACAACCGCCGGTCCGGTTCGTCGGCGACGAGGGCGGCCGTCCCGCTGCCGCCGGCGCAGGCCCAGCCCGCGCCGAGGGCGTGCCAAAGCTGCGCGCGCATCGACATCGGCATCAACTACGACAAGGTTTCGCCGTGGCGGGTCTTCGTCGGCCTGCCGTTCGTTTATCTGCCGGTCCTCGTCTTGCCCTTCGTTCTGCTGGGCGGGCTGATGGTCTACATCCATCTGCGCATGCTCGGCGCGCGCAATCTCAAGACCCTGCGCGACTTCCTGCCGGCGTGGGAAAGCCACCGCTACCGCTTCAAGACGCAGATCGTGAAGCTCGACATTCACCCGCTGGCGCGCTGGGCGCGCACGCGCGCCTATTGGTTCCTCAACTGCACGCTCTATTGCCCGTTCAGCGTCGCCGCCCTGGAGTGGACCACCTACCTGACGAAGGCGGTGGAGAACTGGTGGTGTCCTTTCGGCCATGCGCGGAAATCGAGCTACGCGGACGCGGCGATCGACTATTCGTTCTGGCACGTCTCCAAGGACGTCGCGCAGCTTCACCCCGAGGATCGCGACAATCCCATATGGAATTGCGGCCCGCGCTGACTGGCCGCGACGATCTCCGACCTGTCATTGCCCGCGAAGCCTGTCCTCGCGAAGGCGGGGAGCGGGCAATCCAGTATCCGCCGGAGCTGCGATTTTACTCCACCGCCCGTGTTTACTGGATGTGCGCCTGCGCCGACGATGACGGCCGACAGGTCATCGCTTCGTGCCGTTGGCATAACCCTCTATGGTGAAAACAAACCACGCTGAGTGGGGGAATCGACGTGAGCCACCTTGTCGCGATGGACCAGGGCACCACCTCGACGCGCGCCATCGTGTTCGACGGAGCGCTGGCGCCGGTCGCCATGGCGC
>DASPZC010000381.1:0-6079 GCA_035636455.1 Xanthobacteraceae bacterium | reverse complement strand
GGGATCATAGCGAAGCTTTCGTGGCGATCGATACATCGAAGTTGCGCAATGCGGTGGCGATTGCGGAAGGTGGGCGAACCGGGGAGGTTCGGTTCCTCGGCGAGATCGACAATACGCCGGCGGCGACGGCCAAGTTGGTGCGGAAGCTTGCGGGCCAATACGAGCGGGTGGCGTTTTGTTACGAGGCGGGGCCGACCGGGATCATCCGCATCGAGGGCCTCCGGGCGAAAATCGTCGTGGGGAAAGAAATGTTGCGCTCTCAAGGCTTGACATGGGACATCAGAGCGTAATCCGCCTTTCAGCTGCGCCGGTAGGCGAATGTAACGGCGCAATACGCTATTGCGCCCTACGTGGTTGATCTTGTTAGCTTCGCGCAACTCCGTTTCTCAGGAACCCGCCCATGCCCGCCGAACCCACCCAAGCCTTGGCCCAGTTCGCCGCCGCGCTCACCTATGACGACCTGCCCGCCAACACCCGCGAGCAGTGCAAGAACCTCCTGCTCGACACGCTGGCCTGCGCGCTGGCGGGCCACCAGGGCGAGGAGACCGGGCAGGTGGCGGCGCTCGCCGCGGCGCTGGCGCAATCGGACGAGAGCAGCGTGATCGGCGGCGGCCGGCTGTCGCTCGCGGGCGCGACCTTGCTCAACGGCTATCTCGTCACCGCCGTGACCATGTGCGACGTCCATCGCCCGACGCTCACCCACATCACGCCGGAAGTGGTGCCGCCCGCGCTCGCCGTCGCCGAGCGCGACGGGCTCTCCGGCCGCGACCTGCTGGTGGCGCTGGCCGCCGGCTTCGAGGTGATGACGCGGATCGGGCTCGGCATGGACTGGCCGGCGGCGCGGGCGCGCGGCTGGCACGGCCCTGGGGTGCTCGGCCCGTTCGGCGCGGCGGCGGCGGTCGGCCGGCTGCGCGGCTTCGACGCGGACACGATGGCCAAGGCGTTCGGGCTGGCCGGCAGCCAGGCGGCCGGAACCTTTGCGGCGTGGGGCACCCCGACGGTGAAGTTCCATCAGTGCCGCGGCGCGCTCTCGGGGCTGATCGCGGCGCTGCTCGCCGAGCAGAAATTCCTCGCCACCCGCGAGTTCCTCACCGCCAAGGACGGCGGCCTCTACAACGCCTATGCCGGCGGCGGCAAACCCGAACTGGCGGTCGCCGATCTTGCCAAGCGCTGGGAACTCGAGCAGATCGCGCTGCGGCTGTGGCCCTCGGCGTCGTCGATCCAGGGCATGAACACCGCGCTGTTCGATCTCATGGAGCAGCACCGCATCGATCCGGCGCAGGTCAAGGCGTTGCGCATCGGCCTGAGCAAGCCGGTGTTCGACCTGCACGGCGGGCTTGCCCGCTACAAGGGCAAGTTCGACGCCCTGATCTCCGCGCACTACACGGCGGCGGTGATCCTGCACGATCGGGAGTTGACCCTCGCGCAGTTCGAGGCCAGGCGCTACGACGATCCCGTGCTGCGCCGCGCCGCCGCCGAGCAGGTCGAGATCAGGCCGGACCCGGCGCTCGCCGGCGTGCAGGCGACGGTCGAGATCGAGCACGCCGACGGTTCGAAACTTGCGGCGCGCTGCGATCACCCGCGCGGCTCGGCGGAGAACCCGCTGTCGCGCCGAGAGATCGAGCGGAAGCTGCGCACCTACGCGCCCGACCGTATTTCCACGGCGGCGATCGAGGAGGTCGCGCGGGCGGTCGACCGGCTGGAAGATTTTGCATCGGTGCGCGGCCTGATGGAGGCGCTGCGCGCGGCGCCGCGGAGCGAACGCGCGCCGCTGCGCGCGTCGGCGCGCGCCTGACGATCATGACGCCCTGGAAAACCGCGGCCGTGGTTGCCGCGCTCCTGCTGGCGCCGGTTTCCGTGCGCGCGGAAGTCTCCGAATTGCGCATGGCGACCCAGTTCGGGATCGGCGCCATGGCGATGATCATCATGCAGAAGAACAAGGTGCTGGAGCGGCACCTGGCGGCGGCCGGATTGCCGGACACCAAGGTGAGCTGGCGCCAGTTCCCGGGCGGCAATCCGATGAACGAGGGCCTGCTGTCGGGCAGCCTCGACATCGTGTCGGGCGGCACCACGGTGTTCGTCACGTTGTGGGCCAAGGCGCGGGCAACGCCGCAGGCGGTGCGCTCGATCGGCGCGATCTCGGCGCTGCCGTTGTGGTTCATGACGCGCAATCCGAACGTCAACAGGCTCGAGGACCTCAGCGACAAGGACCGCATCGCGCTCACCACCGTCAAGGTGTCGGTGCACGCCATCCTGCTGCAGATGGCGGCGGCGAAAATCTACGGGCCCGAGCGGTCCGATCGGTTCGATGCGCTCACCGTCGGCATTGCACATGGCGACGCGCTCGTGGCGCTGGTGTCCGGCGCGCACGAGATCAACAATCATTTCAGCGCGCCGCCGTTCCAGTACATGGAAGCGATGGCGCGCGGCGTGCGGCGCGTCACCACCGCGCAGGACATTCTCGGCGGCCCGGCGAGCTACATGGTGGCCTACGCGACCGAACGGTTTCGCGCCGAGAACCCCAGGACCTACGCGGCGTTCCTCGCCGCGCTGCGCGAGGTGATCGACGCCATCAACGCCGACCCGCGCGCGGCGGCGCGCGACTACCTCGACGCCGCGAAGGACCCGATCACGCTGGAGGAAGCCGTCGCGATGGTGACCGACCCCGGCGCGCGATTCACCACCGCGCCGACCAACGTGACGACGTTCGCGCAGTTCATGCACAGGCAGGGCCTGATCAAGGTCCGTCCGGACTCCTGGCGCGACATGTTTTTCCCCGAGCTGCACGACGGCCCGGGGAGCTGATGAGATCCATGGCGTAGGGTGGGCTATCGCATTTGGCTCCTCTTCACCTCTCCCCTTGCGGGAGAGGTCGACGCGCGAAGCGCGTCGGGTGAGGGGAATGCTTCCGCATGCTGAGTTTGTTGAAAGACCCCCTCACCTCACCCCTCCCTCTCCCGCCACGCGCTTCGCGCGCGGGGGAGAGGGGGCTGACTCGAAAACATCGGCATGGTGGCGGCCGGCTCGACGCCGGAGGAGCTTGCCGCGTTCGTCAAGTCCGAAACGGACAAATGGGGCGTGGTGATCAGGAAGGCGAACATCGCGCTCGATTGACGCACAACCCGTAGGCGGATTAGCGAAGACCGTAATCCGCCGTTCGCTATTTCAACGGCCGTGAACGGCCACGGCGCAATACGGTCTTCGCTATTGCGCCCTACCATTGGCCTGCCAGAATCGCCGCCCCGCTGCACACCCCGCGGTCGTAGTTGACCATGCCGTAGCCGCCCACGAGCGCGCGCCGCGCATCGGGCACCTGCGCGCCAAAACTTTGGCCGGTGAGCTGGCGGATCGCTTCCACCAGGCCGAGGAAGCCGCCGGCGGCGCCGGCTTGGCCGACCGAGAGCTGGCCGCCGCTTGTGTTGAGCGGAAACGTGCCGTCGACCGTGAAGGTGTGGCGGCGCACGAACTCCGCCGCCTCGCCGGCGCGGCAGAAGCCGAGGTCCTCGAGCTGCATCATGGTCATGATCGGGTAGTCGTCGTAGGTCTCGACCAGGTCGATGTCCTTCGGCCCGACGCCGGCCTGGGCGTAAAGCTCGTCGCGATCGAGAACCCAGCCGCCGCGCATCTGGACGGGATCGTCGGCAAAGGCGTTGTGCCGCTCGATGGTCGCCAGCACGCGCGCGAACGGCACCCCGAGCTTTTGCGCGCGCTCGGCGCGCATCACGAGAAACCCCTCGGCTCCGGCGCACGGCATGACGCAATCGTACAGCCGCAGCGGATCGGAGATCGGGCGGGCGCCGAGATATTGCTTGAGCGTCAACGGCTCCCGGAACAGCGCATGCGGAACGCCGCGCGCGTTCTCCCGCTGCGCCACGCACAGCTTGCCGAAATCCTCCGGCCTGGCGCCGGTGACGCGCATGTAATGGTTGGTGATCAGGGCGAAGACCATGTTGGGGCCGCCGGCGCCATAGGGATACGTGGCGTCGCGGGCGAACTGGCTGAAGTTTTGCAGACTGTGACGGAATGAATCCACGTGGTTGGTGTCGCCGGCGATGCAGGCGACGAACTCGGCGTCGCCGCATTGGACCGCGCGCGCGGCGCGGCGCAGCGCGACGATGCCGCTCGCGCCGCCCATGGGGATGTGATCGAGCCAGCGCGGCGCAAGACCGAGATGTTGCGTGAGGCCGACCGCCGTGTCGGGCGCGAGCGTGAAGCTCGAGACGGTGAGCCCGTCGACCTCGTCCTTACGCAGTCCCGACCGCTTCAGCAGCGCGGCCAGCGCGCGGGCGAGGAACCAATGGGCGCCGCGGATCGAATAGCGCACATAGGGCACGGTGACCGGTACCGCCGCCACGACGCCGTCGTAGCCCAGGCGCTCAGGGCTCATCCGGACGTCGCCGGCGTGCGCGCCCGCGTCTTTAATTCGCGCAGGTCGATCGCCTCCCCGTCGCGCACCATCCGCGCGGCCAGCGCGCGGGTCTCGCCGCGCTGCAGCTTTTGCGTCGCCGTGACCGGCAGCGCGTCGACGAAGGCGACGTAGCCGGGCGCCTTGAAATAGGCGAGCCGCTCAACGCAGCGCGCGGCGATCCCGCGCGCAATGGCCGCGGCCTCGCCTGCGCCGGCCGGGCGCCCGCGCGCGAGCCTGACCAGCGCGCAAACCTCCTCGCCGCGCACCTCGTCGGGCACCGGCGCCACCGCCGCCCCCGCGACCTCGTCGAAGGATTCGAGCACGCTCTCGACCTCGACCACCGAAATGTTCTCGCCGCTGCGGCGCACGATGTTCTTCTTGCGGTCGACGAAGAACAGCAAACCGTCGGGACCCTCGCGCACCGTGTCGCCGGTATGGAACCAGCCGCCCGCCCAGGCCGCATCGGTCGCGCCCGGGTCCTTGAGATAGCCGCTGAAGAAGCCGCGGCGCGGGTCGTCGCCGCGCGCGCGCACCAGCAATTCGCCGGGGCTGCCGCGCGCAACGTCGCGGTCCTCATCGTCGACGATGCGGTACGCGGCCCCGGCGCTCAGGCGGCCCATGCAGCGGGTGCCGAGGTGCCGCGGGCCGGTTCCGGTCGTGGTGACGGCGCCGCCGCCCGCTTCGGTCATGCCCCAGACTTCGACGAGCGGAAAGCCGAACCGCGCCTCGAAGGCCTGGTGGTGATCGGGATCGACGCCCGCCCCGAAGCCGAAGCGCACGCGGTGCGCGCGCTCCTCCGGCGCCGGCGGGAGCTTGAGCAGCACCGCCGGCATGACGCCGAGATAATGAATGATGGTCGCGCCCGCGTCGGCGACGGTGCGCCACCAGCGATTGGCATGGAAGCGGTCGAGCGGCACCACCGCGCCGCCTTTCAGAATCATGCCCATGGTCGAGCAGGCCAGCGCATTCATGTGGAACATGGGCAGGGGCGTCAGCGCGATCTCGCCGCGCTCGCGGATCTCGGCCAGGCCGCCCTGCGCGCCGTACCAGCGCGCGAGATGCAGGAAGTAAAAATTCGAGAGCACGCAGCCCTTCGGCTTGCCGGTGGTGCCGGAGGTGAACAGCAGCGCGCATTCGTCGGCCGCCGCGCCGCGATCACGCACGATTTTGCCGCGGCAGCGGGGCAGTGTTGCATCGGGCGTCGCGATGCGGGCGGGGTCCATGCCGGCGGCCGCGATGAGGCCGCGTTTCTCGGGAAGCGCGACGACGAGATCGGGCTCGGCGATGGAGAGCTGGTGGGCGAGGTCGCCCGCCTGCAGGTCCGGATTGATCGGGAAGACGGCCGCCCCGAGCCCATTGAGCGCGAGCCAATGGGCGAAGAAATCCGGGCGGTTCTCCAGCAGGAGGCCGACGCGCGCGCCGTGGCCGTACCCGGCGCCCGCGTAGGCGCGCTTGACGGCTTCGACCTGCGCGGCCGTTTCGCCGTAGGTGCAGTGGACTCCGTCGCGCGCGTAGGCCAGCTCGGCCGACGCCGGCGCGAGGAGAAACGGCGCCTCGGGATCGGTCTGCGCGCGGGCGGTGAAGGCCTCGTAGGGCGTGTGCATGATGTAATCCTCGAACGTCCGCGCGCGCTCCCTCTCCCCGCGTGCGGGGAGAGGGTCGGGGTGAGGG
>DASPZC010000380.1:0-16469 GCA_035636455.1 Xanthobacteraceae bacterium | reverse complement strand
CGACCAGCTCCTCGTTGCCGTAGCCGAGCGACACGCACCACAGCCCGGCCATGCCGTCGATGTAGCTCTTGCCCTCGCTGTCGTGCACGAACACGCCCTGGCCGCGCTCGATCACCAGCGGCCCGCTGTCGCGCAGGCCGGCGAGGTTGGTATAGGGATGCACGACGGTTTCGATGTCGCGGACGGCGAGGTTGCTCAGGACGGGCATGGTTCGGTCTTTCGCAGGGGCGCTATAGTGGGCGTTTGCGGCCCGGAATCGGAGCGCAATAAAGCAGCGGAGCATGCTTATGCCAAATCAACGTGACCTCGTGAAGGCGGACGCCTGCGCGGTCGTCGATCTGTTGCGGCGCGGCGAAGTGACGCCGCACGACCTCCTCGACGCGCTGGAGGCGCGCATCGCGGCGGTCGACGGCAAGGTCAACGCGCTGCCGACCCTGTGCTTCGAGCGGGCGCGCGCTCACGCCGACCGGCTGATGCGGCTGCCCGTGGCCGAGCGCGGCCCGCTCGCCGGACTGCCGGTGCCGATCAAGGACCTGACCGCGGTGGCCGGCGTGCGCACCACCCACGGCTCGCGCATCTTCGCCGATCACGTGCCCGCGCGCTCGGACATCCTGGTCGAGCGGCTGGAGGCGAACGGCGGCATCGTCTACGCCAAGTCGAACACGCCCGAGTTCGGCGCCGGCGCCAACACCTTCAACGACGTGTTCGGGGCGACGCTCAATCCGTGGAACCTCTCCCGCTCGGCGGCCGGCTCCTCGGGCGGCGCGGCGGCGGCGCTCGCCACCGGGATGGCGTGGGTCGCGCACGGCAGCGACATGGGCGGCTCGCTGCGCAATCCCGCGAGCTTCTGCGGGGTCGTGGGCCTGCGGCCGAGCATCGGCCGCGTCGCGCATACACCGGAATTCCAGATCGACCGCACGCTGAGCGTCCAGGGGCCGATGGCGCGCAACATCGAGGACTTGGCGCTGCTGCTCGACGCCATGACCGGCGAGCATCCGGCCGACCCGCTGTCGCTGCTGGCGCCGGCACAGACGTTCCGCGACGTGTTGCGCGCGCCGGCGCGGCCGCGCCGCGTCGCCTATTCGGCGACGCTCGGCATCACGCCGGTCGATCCCGAGGTCGCGCGCGTCACCCGTGCCGCCGCCGACCGCCTCGCCGCCGAGGGGATCGTCGTCGAGGAGGCCCACCCGGATCTGTCGGAAGCGCACGCCTGCTTCCAGGTGCTGCGCGCGGTCGACTTCGTGGTGACCAAGGCGGCGCACCTGCGCAACCACCGCGACCTCGTCAAGCCGGAGATCATCTGGAACATCGAGGCCGGCCTCAAGCTCACGCCCGCGGACATCGAGCGCGCCGAGGCGCAGCGCGTCGCGCTCGCCGCGCGCATGCTCGCGTTCTTCGAGACCTACGATCTGCTGCTCACGCCGGCGACCATCGTGGCGGCGTTTCCGGTCGAGCAGCGCTACCTCGCCGAATGCGCCGGCCACAAGTTCGGCAACTATATCGAATGGCTGGCGATCGCCTATGCGATCACGCTCGCCTGTTGCCCGGCGCTGTCGCTCCCCTGCGGCTTCACCGCCGAGGGCCTGCCGGTCGGCCTGCAGATCGCGGCGCCCCCGCGCGCCGAAGCGCGCGTGCTCGCCGGGGCAAAGCTCCTCGAGGACCTGCTGGGCCTCAAGGGCGCAACCCCGATTGAGCCACGGGCGCCGGTGGAGCGCCGGGTCCGGACGGCGTGACTGGCGTTCCCCGGGCGCAGCGCAGCGCGAAGGGGCCCCATTGCGCTTTCGCGCAATGGGGCGCCCGCAGTGGTGCGCTGCAGACCCGGGGTCCAGAATTACGGGCGTGATCTGGGTCCCGGATCAGCGACGCACCGTTCCGCTTCGCTCCACGCTGCGCCGCATCCGGGACAGGAGCGCGGATCACGACAGCCATTCGAGGATCACGGCGGTCTCGATCGCGGCGACGAGGTTGACGATGCCGTGCAGCAGCATGGTGAGCGCGGTCGAGCCGCTGCGCCAGCGCAGCCATCCGAATACGAGCCCGATGCAGAAAATCTGCGCCACGCCGAACCAGTCGTATTGCAGGTGGATGAGCGCCCAGATGGCCGAGGTCGCCAGCACCGTGCCGCCGACGCCGAGCGAGGAGGCGGCCCAGCCGCGGAACAGGAAGCCGCGGAACATCAGCTCCTCGCCGATCGGCGCGGCGATGACGGCGGCGATGAGCAGCAGCGGAGCGGCGCCGGAGTCGCGCGCCGCCCGATAGACATTGACCATGAACGGCGGGAGCAGCTCGCGCCCGAGCAGCCAGGAGAGTACGTCGGACCCGGCCATGAGCACGACCACGCAGGCGAGGCCGAGCATCACGTCGTGCCGGCGCGGGCGAGTGAGGCCGAGATAATCCTTGACCGACCATCCGCTGCGGCGCGCCGCCAGCGCCAGCACCGCGCACTCGATCGCGGCCGGCAGGAGCACCGAGAACGCAATCAGCCAGCCGTCGGAGTCGAACTGCCGCACATCGAGCGGCTGTTCCGGGTGCAGCGCGCTCCAGCGCAGCAGGAAGGCGACGAGCACGATCGCTTCGGCGGCGAGCCACGCCAGGAACGCCAGCAGGCCCCAGCCGAGCGTCCACCAAAAGCCGCGCGGCCGCAGTGCCGCGTCGTGCGCAGGCGCGGCGCACATGAGCGATGCCCTTTCGCTGCCGATTCGACGGTAAATCCTACCGACGAGCCCGCGACCCGAGAAGGGCAGGGCGCTTACCTCTCCCCGCATGCGGGGAGAGGTCGACGCGCGAAGCGCGGCGGGTGAGGGGGACGCTCCACGCGCCGAGTTCGCGGATGGACCCCTCACCCCGACCCTCTCCCCGCGAGCGGGGAGAGGGAGTCGGCTCCACGCACGCGGGCCGCTAAAAGCCGCTATATTATCCCGGAACAACCAACAGGCTCGGCCGGAGCCGCCTTCGGAGGACATCCATGCAGGGACTGATGCAGGACTGGCCGCTCTTGTGCCATCGCGTCATCGATCACGCGGCCATCAACCATCCCGAGCGCCGCGTCGTATCGCGCTCGGTCGAGGGGCCGATCCATACGCTCACCTATCCCGAGGTGCGCGCGCGCTCGCTCAAGCTCGCCCAGCGCCTCGCCAAGGACGGGATCCGGCTCGGCGACCGGGTGGCGACGCTCGCCTGGAACACCTGGCGGCATCTCGAGGCGTGGTACGGCATCCTCGGGGTCGGCGCGATCTATCACACCGTCAATCCGCGGCTGTTTCCCGAGCAGATCGTGTGGATCGTCAACCACGCCGAAGACCGCGTGATGATGACCGACCTCACCTTCGTGCCGCTGCTCGAGAAGCTCGCCGACAAGCTGCCGTCGATCGAGCGCTATGTGGTGCTGACCGACGCCGCGCACATGCCGAAGACCGCGCTGAAGAACGCCGTCGCCTACGAGGACTACATCGGCGAGGTCGACGGCGACTTCCACTGGGCGAGCTTCGACGAGAACACCGCGGCGGGCATGTGCTACACCTCCGGCACCACCGGCAATCCCAAGGGCGTCGTCTATTCGCACCGCTCGAACGTGCTGCACTCGATGATCGCGATTCAGCCCGACATGATCGGGCTCAAATCGACGGACGCGGTCATGCCGGTGGTGCCGCTGTTCCACGCCAACGGCTGGTCGCTGGCGCTCACCGCGCCGATGGCCGGCGCCACCATGGTGATGCCCGGGCCCAAGCTCGACGGCGCCTCGGTCTACGAGCTGCTCAACGACTACAGGGTGACCTGCACGGCGGCGGTGCCGACCGTGTGGCTGATGCTGCTGCAGCACCTGGAGGCGCACGGCGGCACGCTGCCCCATCTCAAGAAGGTGGTGATCGGCGGCTCCGCCTGCCCGCGCGCCATGACCAAGGCGTTCCAGGACGTCTACGGCGTCGAGGTGATCCACGCCTGGGGCATGACCGAGATGAGCCCGCTCGGCACGGTGTGCACGCTCAAGCCGGAATATGCCGGGCTCGCCGGCGAGGCGCGCCTCGACGTGCAGCAGAAGCAGGGCCACACGCCGTTCGGCATCGAGATGAAGATCACCGATGACGCCGGCCGGCCGGCGCCGTGGGACGGCAAGACCTTCGGCCGCCTCAAGGTGCGCGGGCCGGCGGTGGCGAAGGCCTATTTCAAAGGGGAGGGCGGCGACATCCTCGACGAGGAGGGTTTCTTCGACACCGGCGACGTCGCCACCGTCGACCGCTACGGCTACATGCAGATCACCGACCGCTCGAAGGACGTGATCAAGTCGGGCGGCGAATGGATTTCCTCGATCGACATCGAGAACCTCGCGGTCGGCCACCCCAAGGTGGCGGAAGCCGCGGTGATCGGCATCCGCCATCCCAAATGGGACGAGCGGCCGCTGCTGATCGTGGTGCTCAAGAAGGACCAGGCCGCGACCAAGGACGAGCTGCTCGCGTTCCTCCAGGGCAAGATCGCCAAATGGTGGATGCCCGACGACGTCGCCATCGTCGACGAGATCCCGCACACCGCCACCGGCAAGATCCAGAAGATCACCCTGCGCGAGCGCTTCAAGGACTACGTGCTGCCGACGGCCGCCGCGGCGGAGTAACGCGGTTACCTCTCCCCGCACGCGGGGAGAGAGCCTGCCCCGGACTTGATCCGGGGTCGACGCGCGAAGCGCGTCGGGTGAGGGGGCCTCTGAGGACAGCGCGTACCCGTAGAAGCCCCCTCACCCCGACCCTCTCCCCGCGCCGAGCTCGGGTTTACCCGAGTTCGGCCATCTATGAATGTGGCCGAAGTCGGAAACATCCGACTTCGGCTGGGAAGAGGGAGGCCGGCTCCCATCCGAACACGCTGCGTCCGCCATAGGCGTGCGAGCGCTCGCGCTCGTCGGCGATCAGTGCCTCGACCGAGGGGCCGCGGGCGTGACGCTCGGCGAGCCGCGCCTGGTCGTCCAGCCGTTTCATCGCGCCGAGCATGTCCTCGCGCCCGAGCCTGGCGTTCTCGACCGCGGACTTGAGCACCGCGATGGTCCTGTCGAAGACGTAGAGCGGCACCGGGAACGGATGCCGCAAGGCTATTGGGAAAAAGGCCGCCGCAGCCCGATGGTCTGGCGAGATTAAGCAGGCGACACACGGTTCTGAAGATCATCCCTTGAAAATCGGGGACATTGAAATCCCCTGCTATGTGTTGGAGGACGATACTCGCGTTCTTTCTCAACGCGGCCTCCAAACCGGTATTGGAATGTCGATAAGTGGTGCGCGAGCCGGCGAGCAGCGGCTGGCGGTTTTTTCGAGGGTTTGTCCAATAGAGGCTTTGATGTCAAAGACTTAACGGCGCGCATGCGCGAGCCCATTAAATTCATTCCGCTGGGCGGTGGCAGAACGGCTTACGGTTATGAAGCCACGATCCTTGCGGACATCTGTGACGTCATTCTCGCAGCACGAAAGCAAGGAAACGTGTGGCTCCCTAATCAGACGCATTATGCCGATCGATGTGAGATTTTAGTCAGAGGTTTTGCTCGCGTTGGGATTATAGCGCTTGTTGATGAGGCGACGGGCTTCCAGCAAGATCGGGCCAAAGATGCCCTTGCTCGTATTCTTGAAGCATTCATTGCGAAGGAACTGCGGCCATGGCTGCGAACTTTCCCTAATGAATTTTACCAAGAACTATACCGATTGAAGGGCAAAGAATTTCCACAGGATACAAGTTACCGGCCTAGGTACATCGGCCTCTGGACGAATGATATCGTCTACAATCGACTTGCTCCCAGCGTCTTGGAGTAACTGAAATTGGTCAACCCCAAACAAGAAAGTGGCCGTCGAAAGCATAAATTCTTTCAGTGGCTAACCAGTAATGTCGGATATCCCAAATTGAGAGAACACCTTGGTTCGGTCGTCACTATCATGAAGCTGAGTACGGACTGGCACGACTTTCGCGCCAAACTCGATAGACTACATCCGCGCTTTACCGGCCCAACTCAACTGTCCTTCGAGTATAGCGATGACGATGACGAGGCCGCCGACTGAGGCGGCCTCGCACGTCGATCGCTTACTTTTTCTTCAATCCAGGCGGGACTGTGCCGCCATTCCATCCGGGGCTGGTTTGCGCATTGCTCCAGCCCGGAGGTTGCGAGCCGCCGTTCCAGCCCGGTCGATTCACCTGAACGCTGAAGCCCGGCGGATTGGAGCCCTGCCACGTCGGCGGGACGCCGCCGGGAGGTCCACCAACGCCACCCGGTCCCTTGCCTGCCGCCATCGCTGTTCCTGACCCCAAAGCCAATGCGGTCATCGCCGCAGCGACCATCAATAGCTTTGCCACCCGTTGCCTCCTTTGCTGAATGTTGGTCCCATTTCGGGACGGTTGAGTGGTGAATCGAATATGGGGCATTCTCAGGGCGGGCTGAGGGCAAATTCGGCCACTCCTCAATTCAAATTCGGCCACTCACGTCGGAACCCGGCCAGTACCTGATCTCTCGTGCGAACAGAATAAGAACAGAATCGAACGCCATGTCAATCATGCTAAGGGTGAGGGGACTTTCGGGGTCCTAGCTAGCGGTAGGGGCGAATAGTGGCGGGCGATTGGGACATGGCCACCTCGGGCGACGGCATCTTCGACGACGGAACGACGAGCGGGAGCCGCGCCGTCGCGGTCGCGCTCGAGCCCTTGGCGCTCACCATTCGCTCGGTCCCCGACGGCGGCACGCTGGCGCGCTGGCCCTATGGCGAGATCGAGCGCGTGCCGGCCCCTACCGACGTGCTGCGTGTTGCCCGGCGCCGCCAAAAATTGGCCGTGCGTCTCGAAATCCGCGAACCCCAGTTCGCCGCCGCGCTCGGCGAGCTGTTGGATGCCGCCCGGCGCCACGCGGCGGCGGAGCGGCGCGGCCGTCTCACGATCGCGGGCTTGAGCGTCGCCGCCGCCGTGTGGCTGATCCTCGTGGCCGTATTCGGCCTGCCGCTGCTGGCTGAGCGTATCGCGCCGATTCTGCCGGCGGCGGTCGAGCGCAAGCTCGGCGAGCAGCTCGACGGCGAGCTTCGCGCGACCCTCGACACCCGCCGCCTCGGCGCCGCCTTCGAGTGCGCCAAGGGCGAAGCGACGAACCCCTCCCGCCGCGCGCTCGACAAGCTGGTCGGGCGCCTCGCCGCGGCCGCCGACTTGGCGGTGCCGCTGCGCACCAGCGTGCTGCGGCGCAACGAGGCGAATGCGTTCGCCCTGCCCGGCGGGTACATCTATCTGTTCGAGGGGCTGATCGCGAAGGCCGTGAGCCCCGACGAGCTTGCCGGCGTCATCGCCCATGAGCTCGGCCACGTCGCCCACCGCGACGGCACCCGCGCGGTGCTGCAGGCTGCCGGCCTGTCGTTCCTGTTTGGGGCGCTGTTCCGCGATTTCGTCGGCGGCGGCGCGATCACGCTCGCCGGCAAGGCCGTGCTGCAGTCCGCCTATTCGCGCGAGGTGGAGGCGGCGGCCGACCGCTATGCCGTCGACCTCATGGCCAAGGCCGGCGGCGACGCGCGCGCGTTCGGCGCCGTGCTGGAGCGGATTTCCGGCGCCATCGAGCCGGCGGCGGAAATCCTGGCCGACCATCCGCTCACCCGGACGCGCGTCGCCGCCGTCAACGCCGCCGCGGCGCCGCCGTCCGGAAAGCCCCTGCTCGATCCTGCCGAATGGGCGGCGCTGAAGAAGATCTGCGGGGGCCGTTGATGCTCTACGTCGCGCGCCGCCGTCTCGCCGAGGAACCGGTCTCCCGGCTCGCGATCTGGTCGCGCCGGCTCGCCTTGTTCGGCGTCGCGGTGGTGCTGCTCGCGATCGTCATCGTCAATCTCGGCTTCCTCGATCCGGTGCCGGCGATCGCCACCTTGGCGGGCGCGCTGTTCTTCGCGTTCATCGCCATCCTGCTGGCGCTCGGCGCCTTCGTGGTGATCTGGCGCGAGGGTTTTCGCGGGCTCGGGCTTGCAGTGGCGGCGCTCGCGATCGGGCTCGCCATGCTCGCCTATCCGGGCTATCTCGCCTACCGCTTCTATCGCCTGCCGCCGATCAACGACATCACCACCGACGCGGCCGATCCGCCCCGCTTCGAGGCGATCGCGCGGCTGCGCCCGCGCGGCGCCAACCCGGTCGCCTACGCGGGCGGCGAAGTCACGCAGCTGCAGCGCCGGTTCTACGGCGACATCGAGCCGCTCCTCGTCTCGGTCACGCCGCAGGAGGCCTACGAGGCGGCGATGGCGGTGATCACCAAGCGCAAGTGGCGCGTGGTCGATGCGCGCGCGCCGCAGGCCGGCCGGCGCGAGGGACGCATCGAGGCGGTGGCGCGCACGCCGATCATGGGCTTTCGCGACGACATCGTGGTGCGCGTGCGCCCGGCCGAGGACGGCGCGCGCGTCGACATGCGCTCCGCCTCGCGCTATGGCCGGCACGATTTCGGCGCCAACGCCTCGCGCATCCGCTCGCTCAGCGAGGACATCGACGACATCGCCGGCGCCGAGAAGCCCAAGCCCAAGCCGCCGCCGAAGGCGGCGCCGAAGAAGGGCCCGGCGCCGCCCGCGCGGCGCTGAAGCCTGTCATGGACGGGTCGATCTGGCGTCGGCTCCGCGGCATCGATCCCGGCGGCCTGCGTGCGGCCCGCATCGAGGCCCACCATGCGCTGCAATGGCCGGCACGGGCCGCGCGCGCCTTCGTGCCGCCGCAGCCGGACGACAGCCACACCAATCTCGGGTGGGACGACGCGCTCGGCGGATTTGCCACCCGGCCGCTGACAGGCGACGTGCGCCTGGGCCTGAACATCGCCGACCTGGCGCTGCGGTGGCTCGGCGGCGGTAGCACCGGAACGAACGCAGCCTTTGCCCTCGGCCGCCGCTCCGACGCCGACGCACGCTATTGGCTCGGTGAAGAACTCGGCGCGCGCGGCCTCGATGCGCGCCGGCTGGATCTGCCGTCGCCCTATGAAATGCCCGCGCACGACATCGCCGGCGGCGCGGCCTATGGCGCCGGCGAACTGCGCGACGCCCGCGCCGAGCTTGCCGCCTGGTTTGCCAATGCCCACGCGGTGCTCGGCCGGATGCGCGACCGGATGATCGCGCGCGGCCGCGCGGCCTCGCCGGTGCGTTGCTGGCCTCACCACTTCGACATCGCGGCCCTGACCGTTCTCGACCGCGGCGGCAGCGCCGAGCACGCGCGCTCGGTCAATGCCGGGTTGTCGCCCGGCGACGAACATTACGACGAGCCGTATTTCTACGTGAGCCCGTATCCTTATCCCGAGGCAACAAAGCTGCCGCCCCTGCCGCGGCCGGGTCATTGGCACGTGCGCGGGTTCACGGCGGCGATCGTGACCGCAAGCCGCATCGCCGGGGCAAAGGATCAGCAGGCGCAAGCCGAGGCATTCCTGCACGGCGCCGTCGATGCGGCGCTGGCGGCCCTCGGCGAATGCTGAACCTGATGCGCGGCGTTCGCCTTGCGGGAGCGGCGATGTATGCTGCCGGAACTCGAGGTCGTGGGAGGGGCAGGTCGCAATGGCCGAGGATCGGAACTGGGTCGACGTCGGCGCCGTCGAAGAACTGTCCAAGACGCCGCTCACGCGGATCACGGCAAAGAGTCGTGAGATCGCGGTCTCTTTCCGCGACGGCGTGTTCGGCGCGGTGTCGAACGCGTGCAATCATGTGGGCGGCCCGCTGGGCGACGGCCGGCTCGACGGCGACTATCTCGTCTGCCCCTGGCATAACTGGAAATTCCATCGCTGCACCGGAGTAGGCGAGCCCGGCTTCGAGGAAGATCGCGTTCCCGCCTATCCGGTGAAGGTCGAGGGCGGCCGCGTCCTCGTTGATCCGTCCGCCGGCAGCAAACGCACGAAGAAGCCGCACGCGCCGCACCCGCTGGAGCGCAAGGCCGTGCGCGCGCCGGGACCGCTGCGCCTGGCGGGCATTGCGACCTCGGCCATGGACGCGGCGAATCCGCGCTTCTCGGGCTCCGACCATCTGCTCGACCACGCGCTGCGCGCGGGCCGCGATCTTTCCGCCGAGACGAGATTGATCCGGCTCAACGATCTCAAATTCCGCGCCTGCGAGGGCTATTACTCGAAGTCGGCGCGCGCCTGCACCTGGCCCTGCTCGATCACCCAGATGGACCCGGCCGACGAGATGGAGCGGGTCTACGACACGTTCGTGCACTGGGCCGATGCCGTCATCGTCGCCTCGCCGATACGCTGGGGCACGGCGTCCTCGCTCTATTTCAAGATGGCCGAGCGGCTCAATTGCGTTCAGAACGCGATCACGATCCGCAACAACGTCCTCATCCGCAACAAGGTCGCGGGCTTCATCATCGTCGGCGGCCAGGACAACATCCAGGCGGTGGCCGGCCAGATGCTCGGCTTCTTCGCCGAGCTGGGGTTCATCTTTCCGCAGTTCCCCTATATCGCCCATTCGCGCGGCTGGTCGCGCGAGGACATGGAGCGCAACGTCGAGACCGTGCGCTGCTCCAAGGAACTGGCGGACGGCGCCGCCAGTCTCGTCAAGCGATGCCTCGATCTTGCCGATCATCTGATCGCGCGCGACGAGGCGCCCACCTCGATCGACCGCGGCGGCCGCAAGGCGCACACGCTGCAGACGTGAGGCGCTAAGCAACCCGTTTGGTAGCGCCGCCGTCGCCTCTCGCCGTCTCGCCCCCGCAACCGGGGAGTGCGCCCTCATTTGACTCCGCGGCGGCGGGCGTCGATCATGGCAAAAAAGCGCGCGGACAATCCGGCGCGCCGTCGTCGTCACGGGAGGGAACCATGCAATTCATCCGAAAGCTCGCATGCGCGCTTGCGTTTGTCGCCGCCGCAGCGGCGGCGTCGAGCGAGGTCGCGGCGCAGCAGCGAAAATTCAGTTTCGGATACGACCAGCCGCGCACCACCGGCTACGGGCTCGCCGCCGATGTCTTCAACGCCAAGCTCATGGAGCTGAGCGGCGGGAAGCTCGGCATCGACCAGTTTCCCGGCGCCAGCCTCGGCCAGGAACCGGTGATGCTGCAGAAGCTGCGCTCCGGCGACATCGATTTCATCATCACCTCGTCGGCCAATGCGTCGACCGTCGCGCCCGAGTCGGGCGTCATGTCGCTGCACTTCATCTTCCGCGACGAGGCGCACCTGCGCAAATCGATCGCCGATCCCGGCGTGATCGCCGCGATCAAGAGCATGATTTCCGGTAACGTGCAGGGCGCTCACGTGGTGTGCGTGGAGACGCTCGGCTTCCGCAATATCTATTCCAAGAACGAGTACAAGAAGGTCGAAGACCTCAAGGGCGTGAAGATCCGCGTGCAGGCGACCAAGACCGAGGACACGCATTTTCCCGCCTACGGCGCGCAGACCGTGCATATGCCGTTCGGGGAGGTCTACACCTCGCTGCAGACCGGCGTCGTCAACGCCGCCGAGAACGGCGTGAACGTCTATCTCTCCAACAAGCACTACGAGGTGGCGCCGATCATGTCGATGACCGAGCACGAGGCCAACAACGGCTTCATCTGGGTCAGCGACAAGACCTGGAATTCCCTGTCCGACGAGGAGAAGCGGTGGGTGCAGGCGGCGGCCGACGAGGTCGCGCGCGTGCAGCCCGACAAGGCGCTGCAGCTCGAGAAGGATTCCGCCGGGCGCCTGGAGAAGCTCGGCGTCAAGATCGTGCGCGACGTCACCAAGACCGGGTTCGTGGCGGCGGCGAAGCCGATCCAGGATCAGCTGGCGCGCGAGCTCGGCCCCAACGCGGTGAAGATTCTCGAGCTCATCCGCGCCGTGCAGTAGCCGGCCGCCGAAGGCCGGCGCGCGCACGACAGCCGTCATCGGACTTCGGGGACCGCCTTTGTCGTCCTTCGTCTCGCCGCGCGAGCGGCACCTCAAGTGGCGCGCGCTCGACGGGCTCGAGGCGGTCCTCTACGTCGCCTGCGGTATCTGCATCATCGCCTTCTCGCTCTCGGTGCTGCTCGACGTCGTCACCCGCGAGATCGGGCGTCCCTGGCTCTGGCTCCAGCAGCTGACCACCGGCGCCTTCACCTACGGCGTGTTCGTCGGCATGGCGCTCGCCGCGCGGCGCAACGAGCACATGTACCTGACCGAGATCGTGCGGGCGATGGAGGGCGGCAAGCGCCGCGCCGTCGAGGTCATGGCCCGCCTGGTGGTGCTCGCGGTGGCGATCTGCATCGTCGTCTTCGGCTGGCAGAATTTCTTGCTCGACATGGGCAGCTTCCGCATGCCCTCGCTGATCCCGCTCGGCTACTACACCATCGTCGTTCCGATCTCCGGCGGGCTGATCGCGCTCTTTCAGATCGAGCAGCTGGTCAACGGCCTGCGCAACGGCTTTGCCGACGGCGACGACCACCTCGTGCCCGAGGGCGCGCTGTGAACAACGGCGCGATCATCCTGATCATGGCCGTGCTGTTCGTCGGCCTCGGCTATCTCGGCGTGCCGGTGGCGTTCTCGATCATGGCCGGCGTGCTGGTGGCGACCGCGCTGACCAAGGTGAGTTTCGCCTCGATCGTCGGCCAGTTGTTCCACGGCGTCGACGCCGAGGCGCTGCTGGCGGTGCCGTTCTTCCTTCTGGTCGGCGAGCTGATGACCTCGGCCCAGGTCACCTTCCGCATGATCGCCCTGGCGCAGACGCTGGTCGGGCATTTGCGCGGCGGCCTCGCCCAGGTGGTGACGGTGTTCAGCATGTTCTTTGCCGGCATCTCCGGCTCGTCGACCGCCGATGTCGCCGTGCTCGCCCGCACGATCGGTCCGGAAATGGACCGCGAAGGCTACGACCGCGCCTTCACCGCCGCGCTCATCGCCTCCGCCTCGACCATCGCCAATCTGATCCCGCCGAGCATCATGGCGGTCGTGTACGGCGCGACCGGCAACGTCTCGATCGGCGGGCTGTTTCTCGGCGGCGTGGTGCCCGGCCTGCTCGTCGGCTTCGGGCTGATGATCTACAGCTTCTTCTTCGGGCCGGTCGGCCTCGCCCATAGGCGCGCGACGCTCTGCCAGTTCGCCGACGCCGCCAAGGCCTCGGCGCTGCCGCTGATGATCCCGATCATCATCATGGGCGGCATCCTCACCGGCTGGTTCACGCCGACCGAGGCCGGACTGATGGCGGTCGCCTATATCGTGTTCGTGCTGATCCCGCTGGTGAACCGCCGCCACATCCGCAACCTGGCGCGCGACTTCGCCAACGCCGGGCTGCTCTATTCGATCCCGATGTCGGCGGTGGCGGCGGCGTCCGCGTTCGGCTGGATGCTCGCGTACCTGCGCGGTCCCGACGTGGTCGCCGGCTGGATCGCCGATTTCGCCGGGCCCGATCCGCTGGTGATCATGTTCCTCCTGGTCGTGCTGTTCGTGATCGTCGGCGACTTCATCGACGCCGTTCCGGCGATCATCATCTTCATGCCGATCATCAACGCGCTCACCGACCTCGGCCAGATCAACCCGGTGCACATGGGCGTCGTCATCATCGTGACGCTGGCCTTCGGCCTGATCACGCCGCCCTATGGGCTGTCGCTGCTGATGGCGTCGAAATTCGTGGGCGTCGGCTTCCTGCCTTCGGTGGTCCGCTCGCTGCCGCTCTACGTCGTCTTCTTCGCCACCATCGCGTTCTGCATCTTCTTTCCCGACGTGGTGCTGTGGCTGCCCAAATGGCTGCTGCCGGAATCGGTCGGCTGCTTCAAGAACCCGAGCGGCACCGGCTACATCTGCCCGAGCCTGTGAGTTTATCCCTCCCCGAAGGGGAGGGTGGCTGCGCGAAGCGGGCGGCCGGGTGGGGTCCTCTCCCGAGAGTGCGCAGTTTGCTGATCAGAACCCCGTCCTTACCCTCACCTTTCAGGGGAGGGATTATTTGTTGGCGAGCCGATACGTCCCGTTGATCGACGGCGGCCCCGCTGTCGCGACGACGCCGCGCGCCACCAGATCCTCGAGATGCGCGAGGACCGAGAGGCCGGCTGCGCCGACCAGCCGGGGATCGAGCCCGATATAGACCGCGCGCACGATGGTCGGGATGTCGGCCTCGCACTTCTCGAGCCGGTGCAGGATCGACGCCTCGCGGCCGTGCCGGTGGCGGATCAAGAATTCGACGAAACGCGGCGCCTCGCGCACGGCGCCGCCGTGGCCGGGGAAATAGATCGTCTCCGGCCGGCGCGCGAGTTTCCGCAGCGAGGCCATGTAGTCGCTCATGGCGCCGTCGGGCGGCGCCACCACCGTGGTCGACCACGCCATCACGTGGTCGCCCGAGAGCAGGACCTCCGCCTCCTTGAACGCGTAGGCCATGTGGTTCGCCGTGTGGCCCGGCGTCGCCACCGCCTCGAAGGTGAAGCCGCGCCCGCGCACCAGGTCGCCGTCGTTGAGCTTCACGTCGGGCCGGAACGCCCGGTCGCCGCCGGCATCGAGCCGCTCGGTCTCGCCGATGTGCAGGGCCCGGGCGGCGCGATGCGGCCCCTGCGCATAGACGGTCGCGCCGGTCGCCGCCTTGATGCGCGGCACCGCGGGGGAGTGATCGCGGTGGGTGTGGGTGACGAGAACGTGCGTCACCGTTTCGCCGCGCACCGCGTCGAGGATCGCCGTGACGTGCCGCTCGTCGTCCGGCCCCGGATCGATCACCGCGACCTCGCCGCGCCCGGCGATGTAGGTCAGCGTGCCCTTGAAGGTGAACGGCCCCGGGTTGTTGCACAGGATGCGCCGCAGCCCGGGCGCGACCTCCTCGGCCACGCCGGGCACAAGGTCGAAGCTTTTGTCGAACGGGATGTCGTCAGGCATGGGAAGGTCCCAGCGACAGCCGCGGACGCTTGGCCCGGAGATTAACGGGCAAGGGCCGCGTGAGCGGCCCACAGACCAGTTTGCCGCGACGCCTTCAAGCCCCGGCACCATTCGCTAACCATGCCCGCTTGCCCGCCGGTTCGCCGCGAAATTCCCCCCTTGACATCCTTTCCGGATTGTCGGAAGTTTCTGTCATGACAGAAGTAACGGACAGGACGCGCCTCCCCGCCGCCGTCAGCCGCTTCATCCTCCACTGGGGAGACATGGGCGGGCAGTGGGGGGTCAACCGCTCGGTCAGCCAGATCCACGCGCTGCTCTATCTGTCGGAGCGGCCGCTCACCGCCGACGACATTGCCGAGACCCTCGGCATGGCCAGGTCGAACGTCTCCAACTCGCTCAAGGAGCTCATGGGCTGGAACCTCATCCGGCGCGTCCCGATCATGGGGGACCGCCGCGACTATTTCGAAGCCGAGACCGACGTCTGGGAGATTGCGAGCCGCATCGCCGCCGGGCGCAAGGAGCGGGAGATCGATCCGGCGCTCGCGGCCCTGCGGACCTGCGTCGCGCAGGCGCAGGACGATCCGTCGATCCATCCCGCCGCAACGCGACGCCTGCAAGAGATGCTTGCCTTCACCGAGACGATCAACGGCTGGTACCTGCAGATGCTCACCGTTCCTCGCTCCAAACTGGCGGCGATCATCCGCCTGGGAACGCGGATCCTCAAGTTCCTGCCGTCAGCACAGCGGAAGTAGCGCCAACGGAGCACGCCATGGCTTTCGAGAGCGCCGCGTTCGAAGCCCGCAAGCTCGACGACGGCGCGATCGAGTCCGGCATCGTCCTCGGCGACCTGCGTTTCCGCGCGCTTCTCCCCGACGCCGATTGGGCCGCGCTGCCGCCGGCGACACGGCGGCGCTTCTCCAAGCGTCTCGCCGACGGCAACACGGCGATCTATGTCGGCGAAATACGCGAAATGTCGATGAGCCGGGCCGGTTGGCTGCTCGCCCAGGCGGCGCGACTCATCGGCGGACCTCTGCCGACGGCGACTGACGTGAACGTGCCGAGCGTGGTGACCGTGACCGAGGACATGACGACCGGCGGCCAGATCTGGACCCGCCTCTACGCGCGCCGGAACGGATTCCCCCAAGTCATTCATTCGTCGAAACGGTACCGGCCTCGAGGAGCACGTCGGCTGCGGCGTCGGCATGAACCTGAAGATCAGCGTCGAGGGCCGGGCCCTGTGCTTCCGCAGCGACGGCTATTTTCTCGATCTGGGGGGCCGGCGCTTCCGATGGCCCGCCTGGGCGAGCCCGGGCGCCTTGTGCGTCACCCACGAGGAACTCGGCAATGGCCGCTTCGTATTCAGGCTGGAGGTCGCCCACCCGCGATTCGGCCCGCTCATCCGTCAGTCGGCCGTGTTCACGGAGGCCGCGCCATGACCTCGACCGTCCTCTGGGTTCTGATCGCGATCCAGATCGCGATGGGCGGCTTCGACACGATCTATCATCACGAAATGACCGAACGGCTCGCGTGGCGGCCGTCCCAGCATCGTGAGCTGCAATTGCACGCCGCGCGCACCATGCTTTACGTCGGGCTCTTCATCCTCCTGGGCTGGTTTGAGGCTCACGGGCTCGCGGCCGTCGCCGTGCTGGTCATTCTCACAGCAGAAATCATCATCACGCTGCTCGACTTCGTCGAGGAGGATGTGAGCCGCAAGTTGCCGCCGAGCGAA
>DASPZC010000379.1:0-4722 GCA_035636455.1 Xanthobacteraceae bacterium | reverse complement strand
CCTACGGCCACAAGGTGTCGAGCCCGTTGGGAAACCGCGTGCTGTGGGCGAGCTACCCGCCGGCGGTGCGCCACTGGATCAGCCGCCACGGCGGCCTCAATCACCGACTCATCTACCTGCGCGGATCCGAACTCGCCGCGATGTATCCGCAGTGCATCTGACTGCGCCAGCCCTCGCGCAATAACGGCCGGGCAAGGACAAATGAGATATCTGTCATCCGTTCTCTGTCATCTGTCCTCTGGTCCGTCCAGTTCCACCCATCGCCGCTCGGCCATGCTGCGGTAGCAGGCTTCGGCGAGCGCCACGTCGCGGATGCCGGCGCGCAGGTCGCAGTCGAGCGGCGCGCCGGCGACGAGGTGGCGCAGGAATTTCTCCCATCCCATGCGATAGGGATTGGCGAGCGGCCGATCCGCCGGCACGTCACGCCAGTCGGCGTGATAGTCGACGCCCGGATCCGCATCGAGCAGGAAGTGCTTGACCACCGGGGTCTGCGCCTTGCTCTGGGCGCGGCAGCGATGCAGGCCGGCGACCGCCGACCCGTCGGTGCCGTCGATCTGGAGGACGAACAGGTCGTCGCGGCGCACCCGCGTCGCCCATGAGCTGAGGATGGCGCCGAAGGCGCCGTTGTCGAGTTCGACCAGGGTGGCGGCGGCGTCCTCGACATCGACCCGATAGGTCTCGCCGCCCTCGTCGACGCGCTCCGGGGTCGCGGTCGACATTGCGCACGTGACGCGGCGAATGCGGCCGACGAGACCCTCGATCACGTACCGCCAGTGCGGATACATATCGAGCACGAGGCCGCCGCCGCCCGCGCGCTTGTAGTTCCAGCTCGGCCGCTGGGCCGGCACCTCGACGCCGTCGAACACCCACCAGCCGAAATCGAGCCGGAACGAGATGATGCGGCCGAAGAAGCCGCTCGCCTTGAGGCTTGCGAGCTTCTGCAGGCCGGGGAGATAGAGCTTGTCCTCGACCGCCCCGTGCTTGAGCCCGCGCCGCTCGGCGGCCTCGAGCAGGGCGCGGCCCGCGACCACGCTCGGCGCGATAGGCTTCTCCGCATAGACGTGCTTGCCGGCCGCGAGCGCCTGCTTGAGCACGGCGGGCCGCTGGCCGGTCGCCGCCGCATCGAAGAACACGGGAAAATCGGGACGGAAGAGTGCCGCGCCGAGATCGGTGGTCCAGTCGGCGACGCCATGCTCGCGCGCGGCCGCCGCCAAGGTCTCGGCGTTGCGGCCGACCAGCAGCAGCCGCGGCACGACGCGGTCCCCGCCCACCGGCAGGCCGCCTTCGGCGCGGATCGCCAGCAGCGAATTTTTCAGATGTTGGGTTGCGCAGATGCGGCCGGTGGCGCCGTTGACGATGATGCCGATGTCGATCGTTGTCATGGTGCCTCAGCCGGCTGCCGGGGCCGTCCGGCGCAGGGCGCCGCGTTGCGGATCGTAACCGTGCGCCGCCGCCACGAAGAACGCGAGCGCGGCCGCGAGCGTCACCGCGGCGGCCGGGCCGTCGAGCTTGCCGTAGAACGCAAAGCGGACCAGCTCGACCGCATGGGTGAACGGATTGACCTGCGCGATCCACCAGATCGCCTCGGCGTTCTCGCGCAGCCGCGCCATCGGGTAGAGCGCGGCCGAGAAAAAGAACATGGGAAAGATCACGAAGTTCATGGTGCCGGCGAAATTCTCCAGCTGGCGGATGTGCACCGAGAGCAGAAGCCCCAACGCGCCGAGCATCAGGCCGCCGGCGACGATCGCCGGCAAGGCGGTGAGAAGGCCGAGCGCGGGAAGATCAATGCCGACCAGGAGGGCGATCACGAGGAACGCATAGGCCTGCAGCACCGCCAGCAAGGTGCCGGCCAGGAGTTTGCACAGCAGCAGATACCAGCGCGGCAGCGGCGCGGTCAGCAGGAGCCGCATTACCCCCATCTCGCGGTCGTACACCATGGAGAGCGAGGACTGCATGGCGTGGAACATCAGCACCATGCCGACGAGGCCGGGCACGATATAGACCTGGTACGCGACCGGAGCATCATAGGGCGGCGAGACCGAGACCCCGAACACGTTGCGGAACCCGGCGCCGAACACGATCAGCCACAGGGCCGGCCGCACCAGCGCCGAGAGCAGCCGGCCGGTCTGATTGACGAAGCGCACCACCTCGCGGCTGCCGACCGCGTAGAGCGCAAGAAGCGCGTGGGATAGGCGCATCCTTACCTCCCCCTGCAGGGGGGAGGTCGGCCGCCGCAGCGTAGCGAAGGCGGCCGGGTGGGGGTGCCTCTCCGCGCGGGCGATGCGCCAGGGTCCACCCTACCCCGTCGCCGCGCTGCCGCGCTGCGCGAATGAGAGAAGGGGAATGGAGAGGTGCGCGCAGGCATTGGCGTCACACTGTATCCTCCTCCCCTTCCCCGTCTTCGGTCAGCTTGAGGAAGGCGTCGGTGAGCGAGGGGGCGCCGGTGGCGGCAATGAGGCCGTCCGGGGTGCCGGTGCTCAGCACTTTGCCCTTGTGCAGCACCACCACGGTGTCGGCCGCCTGCGCCTCCTCGACCAGATGCGTCGCCCACACTACGCCGACGGCGCGCTCGCGCGCGAGCGCGCGCACATAGGCGAGCAGGTCGCGCCGGCTCGCCGGATCGAGGCCGACGGTCGGCTCGTCCATCAGCAGGATGCGCGGATCGTGCAACAGCGCGCGCGCCAGCTCGAGGCGGCGGCGGTTGCCGCCGGAGAGGTGGCGGGCCGGCTCGGCGAGGTGCTCGGTGAGCCCGAGGCGTGCAAGCTCGGCCTCGATGCGTGCGTTCGCGCGCGCGCCGCTCAGGCCATGCAGGCGGGCATGGAACCGCAGGTTGGCGACGACCGAGAGATCGAGATCGAGGGTCGATTGCTGGAACACGATGCCGAGCGCGGCGAGCGCCGGCACCGGATCGCGGCGGATGTCGTGACCGAGGATGCGGATCGCCCCCGCATCGGCGACGAACAGGCCGCTCAGCAGCTGGAACAGGGTGGTCTTGCCGGCGCCGTTCGGCCCCAGCAGGGCGACGAACTCGCCGGCCTCGACGGTCAGATCAACGGCGTCCAGCGCGCGCACGCGGCCGTAGGATTTTGCGAGGCCTTCGACCGCGAGCACGGGCTTGTTTGTTGATTCACCCAATGTGCCCCCGTGCCGGTATGACTTTCATATGCATACACACTGCGCGGACAGGCGGGCTTCACCTCTCCCCGCTTGCGGGGAGAGGTCGGATCGCGAAGCGATCCGGGTGAGGGGGCGTCTGAGGAAAGCGCGCACCCGTCAAGGCCCCCTCACCCCGACCCTCTCCCGGCAAGCGGGGAGAGGGAGATTACTGCGACGGGGCGCCGTAGAAGGCCTTGACGTCGGCCGTGAAGGCGATGCGCGAGGCGCCGATGGTGTAGAACATGTGGCCGCCGCGGTAGAGTTTGAGCGCGGCGCGGCCGGGCGCGCCGATGCGCGGAATGTGATCGAGCACGTAGCGGTTCACCGCATAGGGCACCACCATGTCGCTGTAGCCGTGGGCGACCAGGAGCTTGAACGAGGGAACGAGCGCCAGCAGTTCGCGCAGATCGTCGCTCGCGCTGGCCGACGACCGCCCGCCGCCCCAATCCCACTTGCCGCTGATGTCGCGCGCGAGCAGCTGATAGGTCATCTCGGTCTTGAAGCCGAGCTCGTCGCGCGCATAGGCGGCGAACGCGCCCCCATAGACGCGGGTGAGCCCGTCGAGAATCGGATCGGAGCCGTGCGAGCTCTCGAATTCCGGATAGGGGTCGGGCACCGCGAAACTCGCGTCATAGGCGCTGACGATCTCGCCCTGGGCCGCGCGCAGGTGCTTGATGTAGGCGCGGCGCACGAAGCCGCGCGATTTCGCGACGACGTCGACGGACAGCCCGGTCATTTGCGCCACGCGGGCGTAGAACGCGCGCGCCGCCTCGCCCTGCGGCTCGGGGCCGGCGAGCGTCGTCAGATAATCCGTCATGGCGAAGCGCTCGGCCTCGGCCACGGCCTCGGGCGTGAGGGCGTGGCGGCGGTCGAGCTCGGTGGCGGCGAGCGAGGGCAATTGCAGCGCAGCGCTCAGTGCGAAACGGTCGCTGCCGAATATGAGCGCGCCTTCGATCAGCGGCGAGAGCATGACGATGCCGGAAACGACAAGGCCCTGCTCCTGCTGCAGCACGTGCGCGACCTTGACGGCGCGGAAGCCGCCGTAGCTTTCGCCGAGCAGATATTTGGGCGCAGCGGCGCGGCCGGTGCGGGAGAGATAGAGCGCGATCGCCTTGGCGGTCGCCTGCGCATCCGAGTTGACGCCGTAGAAGCCGGTGTTGTCGGGCTTGGCGGTGCGGCTCCAGCCGCTGCCGATCGGGTCGAGGAACACGAGGTCGGTGAAGGCGAGCCAAGTCTGCGGATTGTCGCGCAGGCGCGCCGCCGCCGGGTCGCGGCCATCGGGCCCGAAGTCGAGAATGCGCGGGCCGGCAAGGCCGAGATGCAGATAGGCCGATGCGGCGCCCGGGCCGCCGTTGAACACGAACGTCACCGGCCGGCTGGCGCCGGCGTTCTTGAGCGCATAGGCGGTGTAGAAAATTGCCGCGGTGCGCTCGCCGCTCTGGTCGTAAAGATTGAGCGTGCCGGCGGTCGCCGTGTAGGCGAGCTTCACGCCCTCCGCGTCGAGCGTGTGCTCGGTAATCGAGTCGGCCGGCAGCAGCGAGAGGACGCCGGGGCCCTGGGGGCGTT